>JAPOIA010000356.1 GCA_029979185.1 Alphaproteobacteria bacterium
GGAGAAGGAGGACAAGGAGGAGAAGGAGGACAAGGAGGACAAGGAGGAGAAGGATGTTGTCGACCGGAATGACTTTGGTCAGCAGATCGATACCGGGCTGATGGTAAACGCAGGTGTCGAAGAAGACGTTGTTCAGCAGGTGATCCTTAAGCAGCGGACGCTTCATCTGCTGGGCCAGACCGCGATAGCGGCCCCAGTGGAACGGAACGGCGCCACCACCATGGGGAATGATGAACTTCAGGGTCGGGAAATCCTTGAACAGATCGCCCTCGATCATCTGCATGAAGGCAGTCGTATCGGCGGCGATATAGTGCGCGCCGGTTGCATGGAAGCAGGGGTTGCAGGACGACGACACATGGATCATCGCCGGCACGTCCAGTTCAACCATCTTCTCGTAAATCGGGTACCAGAAGCGATCGTACAGCGGCGGGTCCTGCCAGTAGCCGCCGGAAGGATCGGGATTCAGGTTGCAGACTACGAAGTCCAGTTCCTTGACGCAGCGTTCCAGTTCGGCAACGCAGTTCGCCGGGCTGACGCCGGGGGACTGCGGCAGCTGGCAGCCACCGATGAAGTTCTTCGGGAAGATCTGCGTGACTCGATAGATCATATCATTGCAGACTGTCGACCAGGCTTCGCTGATTTCCGGCGTACCGACATGATGGGCCATGCCCGATGCCTGGGGCGAGAAGATCGTGCAGTCGGCGCCACGGTCGAGCAGCATCTTCAGCTGCTTGCCTTCCACCGACTCACGGATCTGGTCATCGCTGATGTTCGGCTTCGGTCCGGTCAGCTTGCGGTTGCCGTCGGCAAGGCCGGCGAGCTGGCGGTCGCGCCAAGCCT
Organism: Alphaproteobacteria bacterium; assembly: GCA_029979185.1. Classification (GTDB taxonomy): domain Bacteria; phylum Pseudomonadota; class Alphaproteobacteria; order Rhizobiales; family Beijerinckiaceae; genus Terripilifer. Next base: position 841 of record JAPOIA010000356.1, read on the forward strand.
GAAGCTCCTGCGGTGCGGTGGTGTAATGCCCGTGGCAATCGATAATCATAACTGGGAACCCCGTTTTCGTGTGTTTAGTGTATGTTAAGGCCGTCAGCAGACCGGATTTTCCGGGAAGGTCCTGCCGGTTCGGTCGGGTCGCGCGCCTGCGGAATGCCGCTGCGGCTGCCACTCCGGGGATTACCCGGCCAGTTTCCTCCCGGCGCCAGAATGCGCCAACGGCACAATGGCCGCTGGCCGCGAAAAATGCAACGATTCAGAGCGCCAAAAACGGCCGGCGATGCAAATTCCGTAGCTGCATTGTCTAATACCCACCAGGCGGGCGCGAGGCGGGCGGATAGAAGGAAGCGAACCCAAGTCCTGTGCCTGTCAGTGCCTCGGTACGGTAGCCCGGCGTATAGGATACCCAGTCGAGATCGAGATGCGGGCAGGCGCCAGCCAGCACCAGCCAGTTGCGAATTTCCGACGATCCCGCCTGCAGGCGTTTCACATCCAGATTGGCGAGATAGTCCAGGTCATGCCGGCGCATGGCCTCGATAACCGCCTCGTCGAGATCTTCTTCGGCCTGGAAATGGCTTAGACCACCCGAGGCGAGAAAGCCAACCTTCATATCCTTCGGGAACGACTTGACCAGCCGCCCCACGGCCTTGCCAAGCTCGACGCAACGTTTGGGCGTCGGCTGGTTCGGCGGGAAATAGGTGTTCAGGAAGATCGGCACGATGGGTACGATCGCGTCGCCCATGAAGAACTTCTGGATATAGGAAAAGGCATGACCCTCGTGCTGGTCGCCGCTCATTCCGGCGAGCGCGGCAATGTCGAAACCATCCTCGATAAGGCCGTGGATCAAATGCAGGGCCAGTTCGTCGTCGACCGGATAGTCCTTAGGCCCGCCGTCCTCGAAACGGCGGTTCTGGGCGATCTTGTACCAGGCGTCCGGCGGCAGCTCCTTCTTGGCGGCGTTGCGAATGGTCTTGCCGTGATAGATGCCCATGGCCGGCTGCAGATTGGCGCTGAAAAGTTCGTTCTGGTCGTCGCCGCAGATGATCAGCACATCGA
>JAPOIA010000357.1 GCA_029979185.1 Alphaproteobacteria bacterium
GGGTTGGTCACCAGCAACTTCTGCTGCAGTTCCGGTTCCGGTGCGAAAAGCGGAATCAGATCAACCAGATCGCCATCATTCGGCATTTCCTTCACATTCGGATGCGGCCAGTCTGTACCCCAGATAACCCTGTCGGGCCCGATTTCGCAGATCTTTCGCGCGAACGGCACCGAGTCGGTAAAGGGATAACCTTTGGACGACACGCGCTCGGAGCCGCAGACCTTCACCCAGCACTTTTCGTCATCCTTCATCAGGTTGATGAGGCATTCGAACGGCTTCTGGTCCATGCCGTCGCCAGCCTTTACGCGGCCCATATGATCGACCGTATAGATTACCGGCAACTTCGCCAGCATGGGCGCATAATCGGGAAGATCGATAGCATCAAAATGCACATCCAGCGACCAGCCGAAATCCTTGATCTTGTCGACGACGTTGTGAAACACCTTCATGTCCGGCACGCCGCCCAGATGGGCTACAAAATTGAACCGGCAACCGCGAATACCACCGTTGTGTAGCTCCTCGATCTCCTTCTCGGTGAACGTATCGTCGATGTTCGCGACGGCCCGATAGGCGCCGTTGCTGGCCGCGATTGCGTCAAGGCAGACAGTATTGTCGTTGCCATGGCAGCTTGCATTGACGATAACCGCGCGTTCCAGACCGAGCTTTGACTGCAGGGCGCGAAATTTTTCCAATCCCGAATCGGGGGGCGTATACGACCGGTCCGGCGCGAAGGGATATTTGTCGCCTGGCCCGAAAATGTGGCAGTGCGCATCCGTCGATTTCGGCGGCAGCTTGAATTTCGGCGTCTTGGTATTCGGATCCGGCGGCGGAATGCTGGGCGTATAGTCTCCCGGCGGATTCTTGTGCGTATTCATTTCTTCTTAGCTCCCCTTTCCTGCGCATCGGCTATCGCTAGCGATAGACCCGGATGCATGCCCATATCCTCGACCATGGCGGCCGCCTCACGCATTTCTGCAGCGCGGCGAATGCCATGGGTGCGTACACGCTCGCCCATATATTCCGCAAGATCGCGAAAGTCGATGGACGGCCACGTCTCCTGCAACGAACCAAAGACCTCGTCCTCAACATTCCAGTGCTTCGCCGCAGCAGCGCAATCGACCATGATAGCTTCAAGCCCCTTGACCACGATGGACCGGCACAGCTTCATCGCCGAGGCGCGCCCCGCTTCGGTCGTCACCGGCGTCACATTCATCCCGTAGCTGTTCATGATCGCCGCCAGCTCTTCAGCATGCGGTCCGCCGCCGAGAATCGGCACCTGAATGCCCGGCTTGGAAACCGGCTGCATGACTGCCCCCTCCACATATTTGGCGTGGGACGACTTGACCTTTTCGGCCGCTGCCGTCTTGGTGCCGGGCGATGCCGAATTGATATCGAAGAAAAACTGGCCCTGGTGCAGGTAACCGGTCGCCTGGCTGGCGACATCCAGTGCCGAAGAAGCAGTGACGGCCGAAATCACCACGCGCGCATCCCGCGCGGCATCCGCCGCGCTTTTGGCAGCGCGCACGCCGATAGCATTGGCCTGTGCCTTCTTGTCAGCAGATTTTTCTGGATCGTCGAACAGCAAATCGTAAACCGCGATGGATACATCGCCACGTTCAAGGAACTGCCGCGCGAAAGTCGTGCCAACCTCGCCGAAGCCAATAAGTCCGAGTTCGAATGTGCCGCTCACGGTGTGTCTCCCAGCAAGCCTCGCGTCCTTGATCGACGGCAAGCCGCGCACATCTCGCGCTACCGCAAAGATCAGCATCTGTATTCCGGCAAAATCGCTCTGGGCGCAAGCCCATCGCTCCGCTGACCCTCTGCACCCGATCAATCTGCCCGGGTTTGACCAACACCGGCTGAATTTCTACAATGTTCGCGGATCAGGCGC
>JAPOIA010000358.1 GCA_029979185.1 Alphaproteobacteria bacterium
ACAGGCCGTGTTCTCCGCGGCCCTGCCGCAAGACCAGATAGGCGGCAGTGCTACCGCTACCTTCCAGACGACAGAAAGCCCCACCCTCGGCTCGCTGTACTATGGCGAAGCGACGGTAACTATCCCCACTGCTGTCATGAAGGTTCTGGGCATCAACTCCATCACCATCAAGCGCAAGGCGCAAGCGGTTTTCGGCACCGTGATGCAGAACAACACCGAAAGCGGCCGCTCCAACTTCATGGACGCCAAGACGCTGGAAGCATGCACGAATGCCAAGGCAGCCGGTGTGAAGATCTTCACGGTGGGCTTCTCTTCCGGCGGCAGCGGCATCAGCTCGGACGGACAGGCGCTGTTGCAGGCCTGTGCTTCGACCCCGTCGAACTACTACCTCGCAAACAGCTCGAGCGCTCTACTGGTAACGTTCATAGACATCGGCAACAGCCTGCAGGGACAGCATATCTCCCGCTAGTTGAAACCGGAACTAACAGAAAAGGTTCGGCAAACCGCAGGGCCTTTTTATTTTATAATATAGCTGAGCCAGCCCCTAAACGTGCTCGACATCCACAATGCCGGGAATGGCCTTGATGGCGCCGGCAATCTGCGGCGTCACCCTGTACTTGCCCGGCAGCTTCATTTCCACTTCGCTGGCGTCCTGGTCCAGCAGCAGGATTAGTGAAACCTCGCCCTCACCCTTCATTCCAAGCCGTTGCGTAACAGACGGCAACGGCTTGTTGTCCCGCAGATAGATACGCAATCCCTGCTGCACCTTGCGTGCAGCGTCCTCCAGCGGTTCCGCCGTGACGATACGCGCGCGCACATCCTCCCCGTCGACGCTGGCCTGCAGTGTCACCAGCACGATGGCGCCTTTTTCGAGCGTATCGCGATACTGGTTCAGCGTTTCCTGGAACATGATCGCTTCGTACTGGCCGGACGGATCGGACAGCATGACGATGCCCATCTTAGAGCCGCTGCGCGTGCGCCGCTCGCTGCGATCGAGCACCGTCGCTGCCAGCTTCGCCGCCGAAGCGCCCTGTTTCACCGAGCGGGCAAAATCGGTCCAGCGCTGCACCCGCAACTTCTTCAGCAAAGACTGGTAATCGTCGAGCGGATGGCCGGACAGGAAGAAGCCGACCGCATCAAATTCGCGCTTCAGCCGTTCCGCCGGCAGCCAGCGATCCACATCGGGTATCTGGATATCCTGCGTCACCTCGTTGCCGAACAGCCCCGCCTGTCCGGCATCGGCCTCTGCCTGCGAGCGGTTTGCGACGGCAAGGATTTTCTCCACCGCCGTGAAAGCGCGCGCCCGGTCCGGCTCCAGTTCGTCAAACGCGCCAGCAGCCGCAAGGCTTTCCAGAACCTTCTTGTTCACTTCGCGGGGATTCAGCCGCGCTGCGATATCTCCGAGACTTTCAAAGGCCTGCTCACCGCGCGCCGCGACCAGCGCCTCAGCCTGCCCCTCGCCGACGCCCTTCACCGCCGACAGGGCATAGCGTATGGCATAGGGCTGCTCGTCTTCGTCGGGCTTCTCCAGCGCATGCACTTCGAAATCCGCGCCCGACCGGTTCAGCGACGGCGGCTCGACGCGAATGCCAAGGCGCTGCGCCTCGTTGCGGAATTCCGCCAGCTTGTCGGTATTGGCCTTGTCGAGGCTCATGGAGGCGGCAATGAACTCCACCGGATAGTTGGCCTTGAACCATGCCGTCTGATAGGCGATCAGCGCATAGGCCGCCGCATGGCTCTTGTTGAAGCCGTAGTCGGCGAATTTCGCCAGCAGGTCGAAAATTTCGTTGGCCTTGGATTTCGCCATCCCGCCATCCACCGCGCCGGTGACGAAGCGGTCGCGCTTGCCGGGTTCCACCCAGAAATCCGTGTCCACCATCC
>JAPOIA010000359.1 GCA_029979185.1 Alphaproteobacteria bacterium
CATCGCGGTCGACGAGGGCCAGGAGATCAAGGCCGGTGACCTGCTGTTCAGCTGGGATCCGTACTCGGAGCCCATGGTGGCCGACTCGAAGGGCATCATCGAGTTCCGCGACATCGTCGAGGACCAGACGATGCGCGAGGAGCTCGACGAGTCTACGGGTCGCCGTCAGATGACGATCATCGAGGACCGCGAGAAGAAGCTTCACCCCACGATCAATATCAAGCGGGACGGCAAGCCGATCGGCGCATTTGGCGATGGCGACATGTGGTTTCATATCGATTCCGGCTATTCGGCGAAGCCTTACCGCTACACCTTCCTGTATGGCGTGAAGCTTCCGTCAACCGGAGGCAATACGCTGTTCTCCAACATGTACATGGCCTATGAAGCGCTGCCGCAGGAGCTGAAAGACAAGCTGAAGGGGCGCAAGGCGCTGCATATCCACGAATACAAGCGCAATGAAAAGGTCGATATCTCGGCCGATATTTCCGGCTCGCCGCATTACTATCATCCGGTATTCATCAGCCATCCGCTGACAGGGCGCAAGGCGCTGTTCGTTGACCGGCTGATGACCCGCGCGATCCAGGGCATAGACCCGGTGGAGAGCGATGCCATCATGGACCAGCTCTACGAAATTGGCGAACGAAAGGAATTCATATACGAGCACGAATGGCAGCTCGGAGATTTCGTCATGTGGGACAATCTGGCGACGATCCATGCGCGCACCTATTTCCCCAAGGATGAGGAACGGCTGCTGCGTCGCTGCACGGTGGAAGGTGTGGAGGTGAGCGAATGAGCATGAATGCGCAAGCGACTGCCGAACAGAGCGGAAAACGTCATCCTGCCCTCCAGACTTTTATCGATCAGTGCCGCGCCGTTTGGGCCGGCGGCGACGATACGGGCGTTTGCATGGAGCGGTGCCTGCCATACCTGGAAGAGATCACCCGCGATGCAGACCTGCAGAAGCGTTCGGAGGAATGGCCGTCCACCGAAGGGCGAAAGAATCTTCTCCTCTATGTCGACCCCGACTATGGCTTTGCCATCAACGCCGTTGTGCGTGTGCCCGGACGTCAGGGTTCGGTGCACGATCACGGCCATGTCTGGGTCGCCTATGGCGTGCTCACAGGAACCGAAAGTCTGGAACGCTACGAGCGCACGGACGACCGCTCGCGCGAACTCTATGCCGAATTGCGGCTGACGGGCGTCGGCGACGGCAAACCGGGCAAGGTGGATCTTGTGCCGCCATTCGATATTCATTCGGAGAAAGGCGGCCCGACACGCTCCACGGCAATTATCCTGCGCAGTGGCAAGCTGGGCGAGGTTATCCAGCACCAGTACAACATGGAGACCGGCGCCATGGTTCCAGGGCCCGGTCCGACGCAGATACCTTTCGAACTTGAGGCCCGATAGCCCAACCGCTGCTTCCGGCGTTTACTGGAACGCCGGAGCCAGCTTGGTGAGGTAAAAGTTCGACAGGGTCGAGCCAACGGCAGTTGCGCCGGCGATGAGCGCCACGGAAATGAGGCCCGCGATCAGGCCGTATTCTATAGCGGTTGCAGCTCGTTCGCTGCGCAGGAATTGCTTGAGCAATGTCATAACGCGGCCTTTCCAGACTGTATCCCATCGGCACAGGTTCATCCCGGGGATGAACAGGAGATGTTCCGGAATGATGCGCCAAAAGGGCGCCTCCGGGCTCGTTCAAGGGCGTTTCAAGGTGCATGCCAGGCCTGCCGCTGAGAGTGTGGCCGCTTTTCATTCCCGTCGGCTATTTACTGACGGTGCGAAAGT
>JAPOIA010000035.1 GCA_029979185.1 Alphaproteobacteria bacterium
TTGTCGTCGACATCAAGCGCATCCCCGGCCTGAAGGGCATCAGCCGCGAGGGTAACGGTTTTCGTATCGGCGCCGGCACTACCGGCATGGAGATGATGGATCATGCCGGGTTCGCTGCGGCATGGCCCGGCATCATCGATGGCGTCAAGCTGATCGGCTCCATGCAGGTCAAGGGCCGCGCCACGGTCGCGGGCAATCTGTGCAATGCCTCGCCGGCCGCCGACAGCGTCCCGCCGATGATGGCCTCGGGTGCGATTGCCTCGGTCATCGGACCGGGCGGCAAACGCGAAATTCCGGTTTCGGAGGTCGTCATCGGTCCGGGCAAGACGTCCCTGGCGAAGGGCGAGATCATCACCTCCTTCTTCGTTCCCGACGCGCCGGCCAATTCCGGCAGCGCCTATCTGCGCTTCACGCCGCGGACAGAGATGGACATCGCCGTCGTCGGCTGCGCGGTCAATCTGACGCTCGATGGATCGGGGACATGCACGGCCGCAACCATGGCGCTGGGGGCGGTCGCCGCCACGCCGCTTCTGGTGCCGGAAGCTGCCGCTGCGCTGGTTGGCTCGAAGGTCGACGATGCCGCGCTGGATCGTCTGGCCGAAGCGGCGAGTGCAGCCTGCAAGCCGATCACCGACAAGCGCGGCACAGTGGAATTCCGTATCAAGGTCGCAGGCGTGCTGGCGCGCCGGGTTGCAGCCATTGCGCTGCAGCGGGCCAAGGCGACGGCGTAAGGGACAGGGAGCATCGGAAGAATGTCAAGATATCATGTGAACTGCACCATCAACGGCGACGAGGTCGATTATCTGTGCGACCCTACCCAGTCGCTACTCGACGTGCTGCGCGACGAACTGGAAATGACCGGCACCAAGGAAGGCTGCGCCACCGGCGACTGCGGCGCCTGTTCCGTCATGGTCGACGGCGTACTCGTCTGTTCTTGCCTGGCGCTTGGCGCGGAAATGAACGGCAAGACCATCGAGACCATCGAGGGCATGGCGAAGGGCGAGGAACTGCATCCGCTGCAGCGCATCTTCATCGAGAAGATCGCCCTGCAATGCGGCATCTGCACGCCGGGCCTGCTGATCGCCTCAAAGGCGTTGCTGGAGCGCAATCCCGACCCAAGCGAAGAAGAAATCCGTTTCTGGCTGGCCGGCAACCTGTGCCGCTGCACCGGCTATAACAATATCGTCGATGCCGTACAGGCGGCAGCCAAAGAGATGAGAGGAGCCTGATCATGGGACGCGCACCTACCCCCTGGGGGACGATGATCAAATACGAGCCGAAGGTCCTCAATATTGTCGGCGGCAAGCCCGCCGACCGGCCTGACGCCGTCGACAAGGTAACCGGCCGCGCCCGCTATGCAGCCGATATCAACCTTCCAGGCCAGCTGGTCGGCAAAGTGCTGCGCAGCCCGCACGCCCACGCCAACCTGATTTCCATCGACACCTCGGAGTCATTGAAGCTGCCGGGCGTGAAGGCCGTCATCACCCGCGACGATTTCGACGACCTGGAAAACGAATATGCCGCCTCCGGCGAGCTGACCATCAACTTCAAGGACGTGACCCGCAACATGATCGCGCGGGAAAAAGTCCTGTATGACGGTCATCCCGTTGCTGCGGTCGCGGCGACTTCCGAAGCTATCGCCAAAAAGGCGCTGAAGCTTATTAAGGTAGAATACGAAGTCCTGCCGCATGTCATCAATGTCGTGGACGCCATGAAGCCCGATGCGCCGGTGCTCCACGATCACATGTTCACCAAGGGTATCGATCCGGCGCCGACCAAGCCATCCAACATTGCCCTTCGCATGACCAGCAAGCTCGGCGATGTCGAGGAAGGTTTCAAGAAGGCCGATGTCATCATCGAACGGGAGTACAATACCGCTGCCACCCATCAGGGCTATATCGAGCCGCACGCCTCCGTCGCCAATTATACCGATGGCGGCACGGCGGAGGTCTGGACCGGGACCCAGGGTCACTTCGTGTTCCGCGCCCAGATCGCCAAGCTGCTTGGCATGGACATTTCGAAGGTCAAGGTAACGCCGTGCGAACTTGGCGGCGGCTTCGGCGGTAAGAACAACGTCTATCTCGAGCCGCTGGCCGTGAAGCTGTCGCAGATCGCCCGCCGTCCGGTGAAGATGGTCATGACCCGCGACGAAGTGTTCCGTGCTTCCGGTCCGACATCCGGCACCAACGTCAAGGTGAAAATGGGAGCAACCAAGGACGGCAAGATCACTGCCGCCTATGCCGAGATGAATTATCAGGCCGGCGCCTTTGCCGGATCTTCGCTCGGTCTTGCCGCGATCACCGTCTTCACCCGCTACGATCTGGAAAACGTTCTGGTCATTGGCCACGACGTTGTCTGCAACCGCCCCAAGGTTGCGGCCTATCGTGCGCCGGGCGCGCCGATGATTGCCTTCGGTGTGGAAGGTGTGATGGACGAACTGGCCGAAGCACTGAAGATCGACCCGATCGAAATCCGTCTGCGCAACGCTGCGAAGGAAGGCACGCAGACCCACTTCGGCCCCAAGCTCGGACGCATCGGATATATCGAAACGCTCGAGCGCGCCAAGGTCTCCGAGCACATGAAGCAGCCGCTCGGTCCCAACCAGGGCCGCGGTATCGCCACGGGCTTCTGGTTCACGCTGGGCATGGAAACCTCCGCAACCATCAACATCAACGAGGACGGTTCAGCCTCGCTGATCTATGGCACGGTTGACGTGACCGGTGGCATGCGCGCAGCCTTCTCGATGATCGTTGCCGAGGAACTCGGCATTCCGGTCGAAAAGGTCCGCGCCGTTCCCAGCGACACCACCTCGCTTGGCTTCAACTTCATGACCGCAGGCAGCCGCGGCACAACGGCGGGCTCCATGGCCGCCGTCACGGCAACACGCAAGGCGATTGCGCGCATGTGCGAGATCGCGGCGCGCAAGTGGGAGGTCGAGCCCGACCAGGTTGTCTGGGAGAACGGCCATGCCCGTCCGGCTGGCGCCAACGTTGGCGACTTCGAGCCAATGTCCGTTGCGCAGCTCGCCAAGGAAGCCTCCTGGTTCGGCGGCACAATCGCCGGCCATGCGGAGATCAACGTCGTCAACCAGGGGCCGGGCTTCGGCACCCATATCGTCGACGTCGAGGTTGATCGCCAGACAGGCGCTGTCAAAGTGCTGCGCTATTCGATCATCCAGGACGCCGGCAAGGCGGTGTTCCCGGAATTCGTCAAGGGCCAGTGGCACGGCGGCGCGGTGCAGGGCATCGGCATGGCTCTGAACGAGGAGTATATCTACAACGACAAGGGCCAGCTGGTGAATCCCGGCTTCCTCGACTACCGCGTGCCGGTTGCTTCCGACGTGCCGCATATCAATGCGGAAATCGTCGAAGTGCCGAACCCCAACCACCCCTACGGTGTGCGCGGCGTTGGCGAAGTGCCGATCATCCCGCCGATCGCGGCCATCGCCAATGCGATCCACGACGCCACCGGCGTGCGCATGTACGAGCAGCCCATGTCGCCGCCGCGCGTGCTTGCCGCGCTCGATGCGGCAGCGCCGAAGATGGCGGCGGAGTAACCATCGTTAAAGGCTTGTGAAAGACAAAAGGCGCCGGATGACCCCGGCGCCTTTTTCTTATCAGAGGTATTGGGAACCTTGAAACAGTCACATCCCGGAATCGAGCGGGTGTTCCAACTTGCCGCCGGCTTCGGCCCAGTCCTTGATGGAGCCGAGGTTGTAGACTTTCTCGTAGCCCATGTCCTTCAGCCGCTTGCCGGCCAGCGACGAGCGCCCGCCGGAAGCGCAATATAGGATGACGGGTTTGTCCTTGCTCAGGGACTTCTCGAACATCTGCGACTCCGGGTCGGCCTTGAATTCGAGCATGCCGCGTGAAATGTGCAGCGCGCCCGCAGCCTTGCCGGTATTGGCGACTTCGTTTAGCTCGCGTACGTCGATCAGGACTGCGCCTTCTTCCTTCATCAGTTTCTGGGTATCCGCGACGGAAATACGCGGCACAGCGTTGGTCGCCGACGAGAGGAGGTCTTTCAGTGTCTTGAACATGCTTGTCTCCGGGTCATGCCACGATGTGCGTCAGGCAAATTGCCCTTCGCACCCCGTGCTGTCGTGCCAGAGTCATGGGAACTGCAACGGCATCTTTGCAGGGGGAAAGGCGCGTCTCAGCACCCGTGGGCCAGCGCTTTTTGCCGCAGGTGCTGACGGATCTTGACTGGCAGGGCGCCGGCAATCAGAGGAAATCGAAAACCGGCACGGCCCAGATCACCTTCATTAGTTCGCCGAACATGAAGTAGAGAATTGCCCAGGCCGCCAGCACCTGTCCGATCACGATTTTCCAGTTTTCGCGGCCCCACCATGCCAGGAACACGCCTAGCATCACGGGCAGCGCGACCAGCTGGCCGATCAGCTTCGTCAGCACGATGATTGCCGCAAGGAAACCCAGCATCTGTGCGATGTGCGGCAGGGACATCGCTTCGTCGTCGGGTCCCGGGGCCGCTGCCATATAGCTGCGGATTGCCCCGGCAAGGACGAGGGCGCCGGTCGCGATACCCAGGACGCCTATGACTTTCGGGAACATGGCGGCGTCCCAGGCCCAGTTACGGGCAATCCACAGGGCGGACGCGAACAACGCAATGAATGCGCCAGCGAGCAACATGTTCGACAGCGGCGCCGGCGCAGCTTCCAGCTTGTCGGTCTTTGCCTCTCCGCCATTTGCGGCCGGCACTGCACCGCCGCTCCGCATCTGGCGCTGGCGGCGCAGCTCGAACGCGAAGGAGACTGCAAGTATCACGATCATGGCAATGACCAGCGGCCGGGTCACGAAACCCCATCCGACCGCCTGCAGGGTGATGTCGAGATTGGTCTCCATGATCGGCCCCAGCACGAAGCCGAGGATCACCGGCGGGCGCGGCCATCCGGCGCGCTTGAACCAGATCCCGGTTACGCCGAAAGCAAGCAGGGTGATCCAATCGCCGAGCTGGCTCTTGTTCATCCATGCCCCCATGAAGGAAAATAGGATGATCGCCGGAATGATGAGATTGGCGCGCAGGAAAACGATCTTTGAAATCTGCCGGCTCCACAGCATCAGCGCGATTGCGCCGGTGACATTGGCGATCACCAGCGTCCACACCATGGAATAGGTAAAGCTGAGCTTGGTGGTTAGCATGTCGGGGCCTGGCCGCAGCCCGTGAATGAGAAATGCGCCGAGCAGGATCGACATGGCCGCCGAGCCAGGAATGCCGAAGGCGATTGTCGGGACGAGATCGCTGCCCTTCACCGCATTGTTGGCTGTCTCCGGCGCGATGACTCCGCGTATGTCGCCCTTGCCGAACTGCGTCTTGTCCTTGGCGCTCTGTACTGCATGGCCGTAGGCGACCCAGTCGGCTATGGCTGCACCGACGCCGGGTAGCAGTCCGATATAGGCGCCGATTACGCTGGAGCGCAGGACAAGCCACCAGTGCTTCAGCGCATCGCGGATGCCCTGCAGCATCTGGCCCCGGACAGGCGTATCTTCTCCGTGACGTGCGATCGGCAGGCCGCGGCATGCCAGTTCGACGATTTCCGGAATGGCGAACAGGCCAAGCGCCAGCGGGATCACCGCGAAGCCGTCCAGTAGGTAATTGACCTCGAAGGAGTAACGCGCGATGCCGCCTTGCGTCGAATAGCCGACGGTCGCGATAAGCAGGCCGAACAGCGCCGCGATGAGTCCCTTCGCAATCGAGCGGCCGCTGAGTGCGCCGACATAAGTGAGGCCCAGTACGCCGAGCATGAAGAATTCCGGCGGCGCAAAATTCACGATCAGCGGCGAAATGATCGGCAGCGACAGGGCCAGCGTCAGCGCCCCGAAAACTCCGCCGATGGCCGAACCGGTATAGGCTGCTCCCAGCGCCCGCATCGCCTCGCCGCGCTGTGACATCGGATAGCCGTCTACTACCGTCGCCGCTGCCGCACCGGTACCCGGCACGCCAAGCAGCACCGCCGTCAGCGTGTCGCTTGTCGTGGTAACCGCATACATGCCCAGCAAGAGCGCAAAAGCGACGACCGGGTCCATGCCGAAAGTGAACGGCATCAGCATCGCGAAGCCGACCATGCCGCCAAGGCCAGGCACGGCCCCCAGGTACAGGCCGATCATGACCCCCAGGAACAGCATGCCGATTGCCGGCCATTGAACGACCAGGCGGAGACCTTCAATAAACGCTTCCATATGCGCGGTTCCGGCAGATGCAGCTGCGGTGCGGGGATTTGATGCTCCATGCAGGCGTGAATTCACCGGCCAGAGGATGCGGTGAATTCAGCCAGAGGCATGGAGCGGAATGCGGTAGGCCGGTCTACTTGCGGCCTGCCAGTTTCTTGCCTTCCTCGACATAGGCCCTGAAGAATTTCTTCATCTCGGGCTTCACATCGAGGGCTTTAAGGATGGTCTTTTGGACGCGGTCTCCACCAAAGGCCTGGATGCCTTCGCCCATGCTCTTCTTGGCATCTGCGAGAAAGCCCTTGTCCTTCAGCGTTGCCGGAACGCCGGCGCGCAGCGCTGCCACGGCCTCTTTGGGAGCATTGGGCGACAGGGCGATGGAGCGCTGCGAAACAGCGTAAGGCCCCAGCACCGACAGTATGGCGTCCCATTTCTGGCCCGCCGGTTCCTTGCCGAACTTGGCCTTGTAGAAGGCATGGAACGTGGGGATATTCGGCAGGGCAGGGTCCTTCTGTGTCAGATTGCCGTTATCGTCGAGCAGTCCCGACTGGAACAGTGGCACCACCGTGCCATTCTTCACCATGGTCGGCATGGTGATCGTACCGAAGCTGGCAACGGCTTCCATATACAGGTTGATGATGCCCTGCTTCATGGCGGCCCGTCCGCCGCCATCGCCGCGCAGGCCGGCCACATAGCGATACTTCAGCCCGAGCATGTCAGCGAGCAGGCGCTCGGGAATATCCTTGGCGCTGGTCACGCGGAAGCCGCCGAGGACAAGTCCTTGCGCGTTGAAGACGTCCGACGCCTTCTTGATACCCGGCTTCACGTCAGAACGCACATACATGACCTGGCTGTCAGCGACGCCGGCAATGTAATGAAATTTGCGCAGGTCGACGCGCAGCGCCGGATCTTCGAGAATAGGCAGCAGGATCGACAGCGTGCCACAGATGGCGGTGAGCCCGTCCGGCCGCGCGACTTCGCCGACATAGTTCAGCGCATTGGCTCCGCTCGCTCCCGGCATGTTCTGCACGATGATTGTCGGATTGCCCGCTACATGCTTCGACATGTGCTTGGCGAAGACCCGGCAGGACAGGTCCGATCCGCCGCCGGGCCGGTATCCAACGACGAATTTTACGGTCTTGCCCTTGTAATAGGGATCGGCCGCCATGGCCGCCGTGCCGGTGACGCCCGGCGAAAGCGCAAGCGCGGACATCGAAAGCGTTGAAACAGCGAGCAGTGACTTGATATGGTTCATGGTTTCCTCCATTTCCGGGAGCGGTTGCTGGCGCCCGGCCATTCGCCTTCGCCGCCGTTTCCCGGCGGACTTGCCGGGATATTGGACTATGACAGGCCCGTTGCAAACCCTCTTCGGCATTGTGACCAGAGGAAACGGCGATTTGTTCGCATCCGCCCCCGCTTGTTTTCGCTGAATTTCGCGTTTCCCCGAATTTTGCCTCGCTGCGCCATTTTTGCAGGCTGGAAATAATTGTCTTGCCGGGCCAAAGTGGTAAGACAGTCGTGCCCGCAAGGACAACAATACGAGGCTCGAAAGACGCAATGTCGATTGCGCGAGCCCGGACAGCGGCTCTTGGAGGACCCTGATGGACGATGCAAAGCCTGAGAATTTCGGAATTGGAGCGCCTGTGCGCCGCAAGGAAGACCGGCGCCTGCTGATTGGCAAGGGCCAGTACACCAGCGATCAGTTCCCCAAGGGGCTTTGTTTCGCAGCATTCGTGCGTTGTCCCCATGCGCACGCCCGTATCGTCCGGATGGATCTGGAGGCGGCGAAGGCCGCGCCCGGCGTGCTGGCCGTCTATACAGGCAAGGACATGGTTGCCGACGGGCTCAATCCCATTCCCCACGACCCAAGCTGGAAGGGCGGCGCCGACGTCAAGCTGACCGTGTTGCGCGACGTATTCACCACCGACCATTGGGCCATGCCGCCGGAGGTTGTGCGCCATACCGGCGAGCCGGTCGTCGCCATCATCGCTGAAACGCAGAGCCAGGCATCCGACGCTGCCGTTCTGGTCGAGGTCGAATATGAAGAGCTGCCGGTCGTGGTCCGCGCTGTGGACGCCATCAGGAAGGGCGCTCCGGCACTGTGGGAGGGTTGCCCTGACAATACCTCGCTCGATTGCGAAGTGGGCGACAAGGCCGCTACCGACGCCGCCTTCGCCAGGGCCGCCTATGTCGTGAAGCTCGATACGCAGATCAACCGCGTTACCGGAACGCCGATGGAGCCACGTACCGCGATCGGCGACTACGACAGGAAGACCGGCGAATATTCCATTCGTGCCGGCTCCGGTGGCGGCATGATCCGGCAGAAGGAAACCCTGGCCGGCATGCTTGGCGTGCCGCTGGAGCAGGTGCGCTCCTACAGCGGCGACATGGGCGGCAATTTCGGCACGCGCAACACTTTCTTCTCGGAATACGGCGTGCTGCCCTGGGCAGCGAAAAAACTTGGGCGGCCAGTCAAATGGGTTGGCGACCGTTCGGAATGCTTCCTGACCGACTATCAGGGCCGCGACCTGAAATCGGTGGCGGAACTAGCGCTGGACGAGAAGGGCAATTTTCTCGCCGTGCGTGGCGACAACATCAGCAATATCGGCGCCTATACCGCCCACTATACGCCGCTGCGCAAGGGCCTGGGCATCATGCAAGGCGTTTACGCCATTCCGCATGTCTATTTCCGTGGCCGTGCGGTAATGACCAATACGGTGCCGACCACGCCCTATCGCAGCGCCGGACGGCCGGAAGCCATCTACATCATCGAACGGCTGGTCGATCTGGCCTGCGACGAACACGGCTTCGATCCGGTGAAACTGCGCAAGCGCAATCTCATCAGGCCGAACAAGTTCCCATACAAGAACGCCGTCGGCATCACCTACGACAGCGGCGAATATGCGCTGAACATGGATGAGGCTATCGCGCTCGCCGACATCAAGGGCTTTGCTTCACGCAAGAAGGAATCGAAAAAGCGCGGCAAGCTGCGCGGCCTCGGTATTGCAAACTATATCGAAGGCGCAGGCGGCTTTCCGCGCGAGCGCGCCGAAATCACTATCGATCCGTCCGGCGAAGTGGAACTCGTGCTCGGCACCATGAACAGCGGCCAGGGGCATGAAACCAGCTTTGCACAATTGCTGGTGGAATGGCTCGGCGTTCCTTTCGAGAGCGTAAAATACGTCGCGCATGATACCCACCGCGTAAAGGCCGGCGGCGGCTCGCATTCCGGCCGCTCCATGCGTATCGCTTCACTGGCGATTGGCGAGGGCGTCGACGAGATCATCATCAAGGGAAGGAAGATTGCCGCCCACGTGTTGCAGACGGACGAGAGTGATGTCGAATTCCATCAGGGCTTGTTCAAATCGAAAAGCGGTGGCGGCAGCGTCGGTATTTTCGACGTGGCGAAGGCCGCATCTGAAAAGGACACAGTGCCGAAGGAACTGCGTGGCCCGTTCGGCGGCGTGGGCGACCATACGACGCCGGAAGGCGCTTATCCTTCCGGAACCCATATCTGCGAGGTTGAGATTGACCCCGATACCGGCAAGGTCGATCTGGTGAAGTGGAGCGGCGTCGACGATGTTGGCCTTGCCGTCAATCCTTTCATTCTGCACGGACAGACTCATGGCGCTGTTGCTTGCGGCGTCGGGCAGGCCATGTTCGAGGATGCCGCCTACGATCCGCAAAACGGCCAGATGATGGGCTCAACCTTCATGGATTATGCAGTGCCGCGCGCCGACACCATGCCGAGCGTTGCCGCGAAACTGATCGAGGTGCCGGCGACGTCGCATCGTTTCGGGATTCGCCCGGGCGGCGAAGGCGGCACGACGCCGGCGCTCGGTTGCGTGATAAACGCCATTGTCGACGCCCTTTCGGAACTGGGCGTGCGTCATGTGGAAATGCCTGCCTCGCCCCACCGTGTCTGGCAGGCGATACAGAAAGCAAAAGCCTCCAGGGCTTGAGGCTTGAGGGCAGGAATACTGCGCCGGGGCACATCCGAATGAGCCAGTGCCCGGCGCGCAAGACGATACAACCAAACAGGCCGGCTCGCGCCGGCGCCGCAGGGAGTTGAAACAATGGCAAACGTAGTCAGCAAGACCGGTGAATTCGATTTCGAAAAGTACCGGCTGCGCAAATTCGTCGACAAGCTGATCGATATCGATGAAGTCAAGGTTATTGACGAGCAGGTGCCGTTGCGCGATGTCAGCAGCCGGATCGAGGAAACGCCGAAGGCGGTGCTGTTCAAGCAGGCTGGCCCCGAAAAGGTCGAGATGATCGCCAAGGCGATGGCTGGCCGCGAACGCCTGATCGCCGCCTTCAACAGCGACAAGGAAAACATCCTTACCGAACTGCCGAAGCGTCTGGCCAATCCACAGAAGGTGGTGGAAGTGCCGTCCGACGAAGCGCCGGTTCACGCCATCAAGCTGATGGGCAACGAGATCGATCTTCTCAAACTGCCGTTCCACCCGCAGCATGAGTTCGATGGTTCCTGCTATATCTCGTCCGGTATCGACTACACGAAGGACCCGCTGACCGGCCGCACCAACGTCGGCAGCCGCCGACTGTCGCTCCGCAATCATACGCAGACCGGAACGAATATCACTGCGCCATCGGATCTGAAGCGCATTTATGAAGGCTGCGCTGCGCGCAAGGAGCGCCTGCCGGTGACCTTCACGCTGGCGGCGCATCCGCTCGACATGGTCGCTGCAACGACCCGTATTCCCGGCGATGAATTGAGCCTTGTCGCCACCATGCGCGGGGAAACGGCTCCGGTTGTAAAGAGCCTGACCAACGACATTCTCGTTCCGGCTGATGCGGAGATCATCATCGAAGGATATTTCGACGAACGCGGCTATTGCGAGCCGGAAGGTCCTTACGGCGAATACATGGGCTATTACGGTTCGATCCATATGGACCCGGTATTCACCTGTACGGCGATTACCATGCGCAAGGACGCCATGTACCAGACCTTGCAGCACGGCTCTGGCTTCGTTCTCGACCAGACGGATTCGGCCAATATCACCGGGTTGCGCATCGAAACGACAGCGATGGAGGTCCTCAAGCGCACCGTGCGCGATCCGCGCGACGTCTATTCTCTTTCGGGCACTGGCGGCTCCGGGCATCTGCGCGTATCGATGAAGCAGACGCAGTTCGGCGAGGCGCGCAATGCGATGCTGGCGCTGTTCGCTTCAATCCGCAATCTCAAGCATGTATGGGTGTTCGACGAAGATATCGACATTCGCAACAATGACCAGGTGGAATGGGCGTTTTCGACGCGCTTTCAGTCCGACGTGGATACCGTCACCGTCCAGGGCGTCATGGGCCAGACCATGGACCCATCCCTGCAGGGCCGCCGTACCGGCGCCAAGACCGGGTTCGACTGCACCCTGCCGTTCGGCAAGCATCAGGATATTGTCTATATCCGCTGCGGCGCCAAGCAGTTCACAGGCGCACCGGCGCGCTTCCAGACCGTGGAACAGGCGCTGCAGAATGGCCCGCTGTTCTATTCCCATGTTGTGGAAGCCGTTGGCAGCTCCGATGGGCGCGAGGTTGCGCTGGCGCTGGACGAACTGCGCGAGCAGGGCAGGCTGGGACGCGATCGCGACGGCCGCTACCACTATGTCGAGAATGGCAAACCCGGATACACTGCGCGCGTCGGTGAATTCTATCACGATCCCAATGATGGCGTTTGACTGGCAGGATGGAGGGAGCGCGCATGCGCAGCACAGCTGACGCGCTGCGTCATCGCTTCGGCGATTTCGATGCGGAGATCGACAGCCTCGAACCGGACACTGCGCGGGCCTGGCAATTGCTGGCCAATCGCGGAGTATGCCGCCGGTTCAAGCCGGAGCCGGTGCCGGTCGCGATCGTCGATACGCTTTGCGCACTTGCGCTCTCCTCTCCGACCAAGAGCGACCTGCAGCAACGCGACATCCTTATCGTTGAGGATGCCGCCAAGCGCGCGCGCATAAACGAACTGTTGAGCGAACAGGACTGGCTGCCGGCCGCGCCGAACTTTCTCATCTTTCTCGGCAACAACCGGCGTCAGCGGCAAATCCATGCCTGGCGCGACAGGCCGTTCGTCAACGATCACCTCGATGCCTTCTTCAACACTGGCGTCGATGCAGCCATTGCACTGTCCGCCTTCATATTGGCGGCCAATGCCGTAGGCATCGGATGCTGCCCGATCAGCACCATCCGCAACCGGGCACAGGATGTGAGCGACCTGTTTGACATGCCGGATCATGTCTATCCGGTCGCCGCTCTCGGTTTCGGTTATCCGGCGGGCGAGACCCATATCAGCGCACGCCTGCCGCTGTCGGCGACCGTGCATCGCGACAGGTTTGACGACAGCGCCATCGAAGCGGATGTAAATGCCTACGATCGCCGCCGCCACGCAATCTTTCCCTATCGCAAGCAGCGCGATGTCGCGCGGTTCGGCGAGCAGGAGTTCTACGGCTGGTCCGAAGACAAGGCCCGGCAATATTCAAACCCTGAACGGCAGGACTTTGGTGCATTCGTCCGCCGCAAGGGTTTCAAGCTCTCATAGGGGATCGTTATGGACGACACATCTGGCAAGCCGCGGCCCGCCGCTACCTTGACGAAGGCCGAGCAGGAAGAGCGCCTGGCGTTGCATCGCCGCTTCCCGACCGCGCACGACCTGCGCCGACAGGCGATGCGCAACATGCCGAACTTTTCGTTCGAATACATGGACGGCGGCGCCGGCGCCGATACCGGCATCCAGCGCAACTGGCGGGCGCTGGATTCTGTTGAGCTGATTCCGCGATACGGACGAGTGATTGCACCGCCGTCGGCAGAAACAACATTGTTTGGCCAGCAATACTCCGCGCCAATCGGTATCGCGCCGATCGGCGGCCCAGGCACGGCGTTTCCTGGTGCAGAGACCTATCTGGCTCGCGCCGCGCAGCGGGCCAATGTGCCCTATACGCTGGGCCTGCTGTCGGGTATCGACATGGAGCAGGGTGCGGATCTTGCACCGGATGTTCTTTGGTATCAGCTCTATCGCTTCTCCAAGAACAATCACAAGATCGGCCTTGATCTTACGCGGCGGGCACAGGCGGCGGGTGTCAAGGTGCTGATGCTTACCATCGATACACCTATCCGTACCACGCGTCCGCGCGAGGTGCGCAGCGGAATCATGAACCCGTTCAAGCTGACGATGCGCCTGCGTCAGGATGCAATGATGTCACCGCGCTGGCTGTCGTCGCTGCGCCGCCATGGCGTGCCGCGTTTCACCGCCTTGCAACCGTACATGCCGGGCAATCTCAGCATTGCCGAAGCGGCTGCCTTCATTCGCAGCGAACAGGGCGGGGCCTTCACCTGGGACGAGGTAAAACTCTATCGCGACACATGGCAGGGGCCGCTGATGCTGAAAGGTATCCTGCATCCGGACGATGCAGAAAAGGCTGTCGAACTTGGGGTCGACGGTCTGCTCGTGTCGAACCACGGCGGTCGCCAGATCGATGCGCTTCCGTCCTCCATCGATGTGCTGCCGGCGATCCGCAAGCAGGTCGGCGATCGGGCGACGATCATTCTCGACAGCGGCGTGCGCTCGGGAACCGATGTTGCGCGCGCTGTTGCGCTGGGCGCCGACGCCGCATTTGCCGGCAAGTCCTTCCTGTGGAGCCTCGGCGCACTGGGCGAAAAAGGCCCCGGACATCTGATCCATATCTACACGGAAGATGTGCGCGCAACGCTCGGACAGTTAGGCTGCCTTTCGGTGGATGAGTTGTGCAATGTGCCGAGGCGCCATCCCGGCGCCTACAGCCTGGAGGACTTTGCGCCCCCGGCGTAAGGACCAGCCCGCTGCTACGTTCCAATGTGAAAGTTTGAAATCAGTGACATGCGGCAGAGTCGCCGCTGTCCGGTGTTTGTACTTTGTCAAAACACGGTATGTGAAATTCTGGAAAATGACGGCATGAGCAAGACATATGATGTGATCATAGTTGGCGGCGGCCCGGTGGGTGTGGCCCTGTCCATTACCCTCGCTATGCGGGGCCATTCGAGCGCGGTGATCGAGCGCCGGCAAGGCATGCACAATATTCCCAAGGGACAAAATCTCACGCACCGGACGCTGGAGCATTTCTGGTTCTGGGGCATTGAGGACAAATTGCGCGATGCCCGGCTCATGCCGCCGGGCCATGCGATCGGTGAAATCCTCGCCTACAAGAACATGATGAACGAGTACTGGCATGCGCCGAAGGGGCGCGAGCTGGTGACGGATTTCTACTTCCGCAAGAACGACCGTATCCCGCAGTATATTCTGGAAAATGTGCTGCGCGAACGGATGGACGATTTCGATTGCATCGACCGCTACTTCGGCTGGCGCGCCGACGGGTTCGAGCAGGACGAAAGCGGCGTCAGCGTGTCTATCGTTGCGGAAGATGGTAGTACGCAAACGTTGCAGGGTTCCTATGTTGTTGGCTGCGATGGCGGCCACTCTGTCATCCGTGAAAAGATGGGCGTCGAAAGGGGTGGCACCGACTTTGACGAAGTGATGGTGCTGGCCGTGTTTCGCTCGAAACAGCTG
>JAPOIA010000360.1 GCA_029979185.1 Alphaproteobacteria bacterium
ATACCGGTCAAATACAGCCGGGAATGCGGTGAAGAATGCGGAGGAAGCCATGCTGAGGCCGGAAGATAACGAGAAGCTGACCCGTGTGGGACCCGGAACGCCGGGCGGTGAACTGATGCGCCGCTACTGGCAGCCGATTCTGCTGTCCAGCGAATTGCCCGAGCCTGACGGCGCACCGGTCCGAGTGCGGTTACTCTGTGAGGATCTGGTGGCCTTTCGCGACAGCGAGGGGAGCGTCGGGCTGGTCGATGCCTATTGCCCGCACCGGCGAGCGCCGATGTTCTTTGGCCGCAATGAGGAATGCGGGCTGCGCTGCGTCTACCATGGCTGGAAGTTCGATCGTGACGGCAATTGCACGGACATGCCCTCAGAGTCCGAGGGTACGCCGCTGCAGGCCAGGGTGAAGATAAAGTCCTATCCGACTTTCGAAAAGGCGGGCGTCGTATTCGCCTACATGGGGCCGGCTGACAGAAAGCCGCCGCCACCGGACTATGAATGGATGCGCGCGCCGGATACCCATCGCTTCGTGTCCAAGACCTATGAGGCATGCAACTATCTGCAGGCGCTTGAAGGCGGCCTTGATACCGCCCATTCGTCTTTCGCGCACAATAACGATATCGGTAACAGGAACATGCCGCGCAACAGGGATACCGCGCCGCGGCTGGATGTCGAGTTGACCGACTACGGCTATCGATACATTTCCGAACGCAGCGGCGATGGCGGCAGGAACTATATCCGCGTTTACCAGTACATCATGCCGGCGCAGCAGGTGCGCGGCAGCGTGATCGCCATCGAAGGCGGCAGGGCGAAATATCCGCGGTTCGATGGGCATTTATGGACGCCGATCGACGACGAGAGCTGTTTCGTTTTCAACACGATGTATAGCTACGACGCGGATACGCCGCTGCCGCGCGACGTGGTGATGAATTGGGAAAGCCGCGCCGGGCGCGGGCCGGAACACCACATTCCCGGCTCCTTCCGGCTGAAGGCCAATGCATCGAACGACTATTTCATCGACCGGCAGATGCAGAAGGCGAAGACCTTTACCGGCATAGCGGGCGTCAATACGCAGGACTATGCCCTGCAGGAAGGCATGGGCGCCATCGTCGACCGCAGCAAGGAGAATCTCGGTACATCCGACAAGGCGATCGTCGCCATGCGGCGGCTGATGCTACGGTCCATCGACGGGCTGGAGCGCGGCGAGGATCCGCCGGGTGCCGATCCTGCCAGTCATCGCAACGTGCGTCCGCACGACAACTATCTCGAAGCAGGCGCGGACTGGCGAGACAGTTTCCTGCCCGAACTGGCGGCCAAATGGTGATAGAAGAACGGGTGATTGAAAAACCGGTGATCGGATAGCAGGTATTTGATGACAGACAATTATGTGAGCCCGGCGCGGGCCAAGCGGCTCGCCTTTCGCGCCTTGCTGGAGCGCAAGAGCCTCACCGTGATGCCTGGCGGGTTTTCACCCATTTATGCGCGGGCGGCGCAGATGGCCGGCTTCGAATGTTTCTTCGCGGCGGGATCGCAGATGTCGGCCTATCTGCTTGGCGTCCCCGATCCCGGGATCATCGGCTTGCGCGACATGGCCGATCATGCCCGCCATATCGCGACCAGATCCGATATTCCATTGCTGCTGGACGGCGATACCGGCTTCGGCAATGCTGTTAACGTCTATT
>JAPOIA010000361.1 GCA_029979185.1 Alphaproteobacteria bacterium
TACCGCGAAAGCCTTCGGTCACGAGAAGTCCGGTGCGCACGCCCTTGCCTTCCAGCAGGGCGTTGGTGCCAACCGTGGTGCCATGGCAGAAATAGGCGATGTCGCGGGCGTCGACGCCCTTGCCTATGAGATTTTCGATACCCGTGAGGATGGCTTTGGAGGGGTCTTCCGGTGTGGACGGAAATTTGGCGACCTCGATTTCACGGGTCTCCTCGTTCACATAGACGAAATCGGAAAACGTGCCGCCTGTGTCGACTGTAACTCTGTACCGCCCCATGGTTTTCCTGGTTCCTTGCCCCTGTGCATGCTGCAGCCCGATGGTGCGCAGTGCCCGTGTGTTATGACCGCGTTTTTCATTTGGCTTGGCAGCCTGTCCGGCAGGCCCAGTGCCCGCGAGCGTTGGGGCGCAAACTAGCCAGCGCCGGACCTGAGTCAAGCGGCTGTCGCGATGCCGGTCGCCAGGCTTGCACCCGGGCAAATGTGTAGCCATGTAAGGGTACAGCCGGAAAGGGTCCAGATGCGGGAATTTCTCGAAAATATGTTCCAGGCGGCCATTGCCGCTGCCGATCCGCAGGTCGTCCTGCCGTCGCATCTGCCCGTTCCTCCGAAAAGCGGCCGGACGCTGGTGATCGGGGCAGGGAAGGCTGGGGCGAGCATGGCGCGGGCGCTGGAAAGACACTGGCCGGGAGACCTGGAGGGTCTGGTGATCACCCGGTATGGCCACATTGTGACGTGCAAGCGGATCGAAATCGTCGAGGCGGCGCATCCGGTTCCGGACAAGGCCGGGCTTGATGCTGCGGCACGGATTCTCGACATGGTGCGCGGCCTAACCGCCGACGACCTGGTGATTTGCCTGATTTCCGGCGGAGGGTCCGCGCTGCTGACAGCGCCGGCGCCGGGATTGACCCTGTCGGACAAGCAGGCAATCAACAGCGCGCTCCTGCGTTCAGGCGCACCGATCTCCGAAATGAACACGGTGCGTAAGCATTTGTCCGCGATCAAGGGCGGACGGCTGGCCATCGCGGCCTATCCGGCGAAGGTGGTGACATTGATCATTTCCGACGTTTCGGGAGACGATCCGTCCGTGGTCGCATCGGGCCCGACCGTTGCCGACGCATCGACTTTCGCCGAAGCGCTCGCCATCCTGCGCAAATACGATATTGGCGAGCCGGCTGCTGCAATCAAAGTGTTAGAACTGGCCGCGGAGGAAACGCCGAAGCCCGGCGATTCGTGCCTTGCCCGCAACGAAGTGGAAATAATCGCATCGGCGCACCAGGCTCTTTCTGCCGCGGGGCAAGTTGCGCGCTCCAAAGGCTATGCAGTGCTCGATCTTGGCGACCGGATTGAGGGCGAGGCGCGAGACGTGGCACACGACCATGCAGCTTTGGTACGGCAGATCGTATCAGGCGACCATGCAGTCAAACCGCCTTGCGTTATCCTGTCCGGCGGCGAAACCAGTGTAACGATGAAAGGCAGGGGCCGAGGCGGACGCAACAGCGAGTATCTGCTCGCGCTTGCCATTGCTCTGGACGGAATGCCCGGAGTTCACGCTCTCGCTGGCGATACGGACGGAATCGATGGCAGCGAGGACAATGCGGGTGCCGTCATCAGTCCCGATACTCTTGGCAAGATTGCTGCGGCGGATCTCGATGCATTTGCGGCACTGGACAATAA
>JAPOIA010000362.1 GCA_029979185.1 Alphaproteobacteria bacterium
TGGCGCTGCTGGCCTGGTATGTATTCGCGCCGCAATGCGCCTCTACGCTGGGTGTCGTGAAGCGCGAGACCAATTCCTGGAAATGGCCGGTTGTAATGTTTATTTACATGATGGTGCTCGCCTATGTCGCTGCGTTCGTCGTGTATCAGACGACCGCCGCTCTGGGCGGGGGATAAATAGAGGGCGAAATGTTCGACGCCATCCTCACCTATCTGATTGTCGCACTCGCTGCCGCTTTCGTGATTTGGAAGATATTGTTGCCTGTCCGCGTGCGCACGACATTGCGTGCAAGACTGGCCGGTGATCAGGTTCCCTGTGCTCCCGATGCAGAAACCGCAGGCTGTGCGGGCGGCTGTCCGGGATGCGGTCTGGCAAAGCCGGTGGCGCGGAAGTAGGCGTTCAAGCCCCTGCTGCCGCCGCCTCCATGGCCCGCAGCATCTTCATTGCCTGCAGGCCTGCGCCATCGGAGACGATATCCAGTTCATCGGGATTGTTGCACAGGTCCATGTTGTCTTGCTGGGCTTCCAGCAACACGACGTCTTCCTCGAAGGTGTCGATCATCTGCTTGATCAGGAAGTCCGCCAGCTCTTCAGTATATTCTTCCGGATCGTAACTGAAGGCGACGTAGTAATTGGACGACTTCTCGGATTCCGGCGCGATGGAATGCATGGCGTGCCGGTCGAGAATGCGGGCGTTGATTTTTGGCACATCGTATTCGGGCGGCGGCGGCTCGTGACCGGTTTCCACGACGCCGGTGTGAAACTCGAAGGATGACGGCGCCATCCAGTCGATCGTCTGCCAGCGGTTGACATTGCCCTCGAAGCCGCCGGCTTTCTTGTAGGTCGGTGGCGGCTCGATATCGTACATCTTGCGCGCCAGCCGCACGCCCGTGTCGCTTTGCGTGATCTTGACGACCGCATCTTTAACCACGCCTTCCGAGCCTATGGTGCGCGGATGGACGTAGGGCAGATGCGCCATGTTCAGGAGGTTGTCGACGATCAGCTTGTAATTGCAATTGACATGCAGCCGCCGCCTCTTTGCGGTCCAGCCGGGCCGCTCGAACCAGCGATAGGCGGGGATGTCAGCCTCGTTGGCGTCTTCCGGCGCGCCGCCGAAAATCCATAGCCAGTATCCTTTTTCGACTACCTTGTATGTGCGCACTTTGGCACCGCGGGGAATGCGCGTCTGTTCCGGGATGAAGGTCACCTTGCCGTCGGTATCGTAGCGTATGCCGTGATAGAGGCAGGCGAGTGTTCCGTCCTCGCAGATCGAGCCCATGGACAGCGGCACCTGCCGGTGGATGCAGCGATCCTCGAAAGCGACCGCTCGCCCGTCCTTGGTTCGGAAAAAGACGACCGGCTCGCCGAGGATCAGCCGGCGCAGCGGCTTTTCGGTGATCTCCTCGCGAAACCCGGCAATGTACCAGTGGTTTTTCAGGAACATGGCGCTCTCCCCGAATATGCAATTGTTACTTTTCAGTCTCACTTGTTAGAGATATTGGAACAACCCACAGGGAGCAAGCCCGGACACGGCGGCAGGGGTGCCCGCCGGCTCCGGTTCACATGTGAGGGGCCATGGCTAAGCCGGTCGAAATGTCTTCCAGCTGGAAGGGATTGTTCGCGGTTGTCGCAATTATCGTGCTTGC
>JAPOIA010000363.1 GCA_029979185.1 Alphaproteobacteria bacterium
GGCGCCACGGCGGCCGAACTTCGCTTTCAGCAGGAGCCGCCGAAAGGGTAAGCGTTGCAGCGACAGACAGGGCGGCGTTTGCAATTGCCGGCTGTTAAGGGCTTGCGCCGGTGTCGGCTCAGGCGGCCTTGCGGGCGGAAAGCGTTGTTTGAGTATTCACAACCGGTCGGCGCAGCATGGCCCAAACC
Source organism: Alphaproteobacteria bacterium (assembly GCA_029979185.1). GTDB lineage: Bacteria > Pseudomonadota > Alphaproteobacteria > Rhizobiales > Beijerinckiaceae > Terripilifer. The sequence goes on from JAPOIA010000363.1 coordinate 189, forward strand.
GCGTAGCCGCCGTACAGGGGTTCGAATTCCAGCTTCAGTCCGCGCTCCTGCGCCAGTTCCAGCAATACGCTTTGCAGATTCTGGCGTGGAAAGACACCAAACATGCGCAGCCAGGTAAACAGTATGGCGCGCAGTGGCGCTGGTATGTTGCGGCCGTTGTAGAAGTCGGCAATCAGCAGCGCGCCACCGGGCGCAAGGGTATCTATCGCCAGTTCGAGCGTTTTGCGCCAGCCCGGTATCATCGACAGCGAGTAAGAGATGAACACGCGATCGAACTGCTCGCGGCCGAACAGAACTTTCGTATTGAAGTCCGTCGCATCGCTGAGCGCGGTTTTTATGCGGCCCTCCAGGCCCGCCTGCCGTATCGACTGGCTGGCGGTCTCCAGCATGACGCCGGAGATGTCGAAGCCATAGAACGAGCCATGGGGAAACAGCCTCGCGGCCTGAACGAGATTGCGCCCGGTCCCGCAGCCGATTTCTAGCACATGGCCGTCCTGGGGAACACCAAGGGATGCGATCATCCGGTCGCGGCCGAGAAGATAGGGCTTACGCGTGAAATCGTAGATGTGCCGCTGCCAACGATACATCCGGTCCATCTGCAGGGATGCAGTTCCGGTCGCGAAATTGCTCATTGGACGCTTCCCTTGAGTATGTAGAGGTGGAACATGCCATAAATCGACGAGCGATCACGGTTGTGCATGTCGCGGGTGCGCTCCTCGTCGTAGTTCCATTGGTCCAGCAACTGCGCCGGTATGCGTCCGGGCAGGAGGCGTTCGTCTGCAGCTGTCCGGAAGATGACCCGCGCACCCGGCCGCGCTGCGGTTGTGATAGCGCTCCACAGGTCCGTCAGATCGGCGTCGTTCATCCAGTCCTGTGCATCGAGCAGGACGACGCAATCGATGCTGGC
>JAPOIA010000364.1 GCA_029979185.1 Alphaproteobacteria bacterium
AAATTGGCTAGCTTTATTTGATGACAATGCCATAGTTCAGGACCCAATTGGTAAAAGCCCATTAGACCCAGAGGGTAATGGCCATCAAGGCATTGCTGCAATTGAAAAATTTTATGACACAGTCATTGCCAATGGCAACATAGAATTTAATATTTTAGAGTCGATTCCATGTGCAGAGGAGTGCGCTAATTATGCAGAAATAGTTAACGTTGTTGGTGATGTAAAAATAGAAACAAAAATGATTGTAATTTATCGTGTAAATTCCCACGATAAAATAGTATCATTACGGGCCTTTTGGGATTACCAGAGCATGGAAGATCAACTTAAGGCATTATTTTAAATATTGGGTGATTAGCTCAGTTGGGAGAGCATCTCGTTTACACCGAGAGGGTCGGCAGTTCGAGCCTGTCATCACCCACCAAACAAACAAAAAAAAGCCCGGAAAATTCCGGGCTTTTTATTTTAACTAATTCGTATTAGCTTTCTGAGTCACTTACCGCAGCTGACCAAATAACAACACCAAATAAGATCTTGTTAACAAAGTCTGCTAAGTTGTAAACGAGGTTCAATGAAGCGCTGTCTACTCCTCCAGCTAGATAGCCTAATGCATATCCAAGTGGATAAATTGCCCAACCAACAATGATGATCCACATCATAGTGTTGTAGGCAGTTTGAACAGCAGCATTGCCTGATGCATTTCTTGCTTGCGCACCTTCACCCATCCAAAGTGTATGGATCATGTATATCCAAGCTAACATCCCTACAATAAATGCTGGCATAGCGCTCATTAGTCCAGCTTCAC
>JAPOIA010000365.1 GCA_029979185.1 Alphaproteobacteria bacterium
GAATTAAACCACTTCTTAAGCCTTAAATCCCTATTAAATGTCCAAAAATTCCATGTTTCCTGATGTGACCAAATTTCCTCAATTCCATAATGAGTATTGATATCATTGAAGATTTCTAAAGCGTCTCCAGTTCTTATTATTAATTTTTGCCCTATTTTTTTTAGTTCTTTATCTAAATCTTTAAGGCATTCCGTTAAAAAAGTATATTGTCTGTAACTTAGATCTTCCTCTTTCCAAAGTTCTGGCTCTATGATGTAAAGAGGCATAACATTTTTGCTCTTACAAGCATTTGTAAAAGCTTCATTATCCCAAACCCTTAAATCCCTTTTAAACCAAGCAATGTGCATAATATAAAAGTTTCTAAATTTTATTATAATTTGGCTGGGGCGGTAGGATTCGAACCTACGCATCGCGGGATCAAAACCCGCTGCCTTACCGCTTGGCTACGCCCCAAAAGACAGAATTAAAAAAATACGTTACATCGTATAACCCTCGTATACTAATCTTGACAAGAATAAAAATGCGATATCTTAAAATTTCTTTACATATGTAAATTACTATGATGTCATAAATTTTTAAAAATGGAGGGTTAATCAATGAGTGAATTTGAAATATGGTCTACGCTTAATTCAGGTCTTGCAATGAATGGTCTTTTTTTAATAGGTTTTTCATTTTTAGCCTGGTTTTCTGGTCGAGCATCAGTAATTATGCATGAAAAGGGTAACGCTAATCTTTTCGGCAAAATAGTTGTGAGTGCTTTTTCTTTAACATCCTTGTGGTATAT
>JAPOIA010000366.1 GCA_029979185.1 Alphaproteobacteria bacterium
GCCGGAGTCAACGTGAGCAACTTAGCGGCGGACTGCAGTGCTACAGGCTGCAGTCTTTCGCGTACCGATCCTGATGATTGGTGTAGACCGTCTCAACCACCTTGGTCGTCCAGCGTCCTTCGCTATCCTTGGTGACTTCACGGAGATAGAAGTTCTGGATCGGCATGCCGTTGTTTCCGTAGGTGTAACGCCCCCGAACCGAGTCGTAGTTAGCGGCTCGAAGCGCGTTGCGAACCGCGTCTTTATTTGACAGATCACCGTTCACCGCCTCTACCGCGCTCTTGATCAGCATGATCGAATCGTAGGCTTGCGCGCCGTAAAAGGACGGATAGCCTCCATGTTTGGCCATGTAAGCGCTTACGAACTTTTTATTGGCGGCATTATCGAGATCCGGAGACCATGTCTGAGTATTTTTTGAACCCAGCACGCCCTCAAGATTTGCTTTCTGCAGTCTCGGCAGCGCAATGGCGTCTACCGTAAAGACACTGTAGAGCGGCAGCACGGACTGAAGCCCTGCCTGCTGATATTGCTTAATGAAGGCCGGACCTGCTTTGCCCGGATAAAAGACAAAGATGGCCTCAGCACCAGACGCTTTTGCCTTCGCGAGCTCCGCGGAGAAGTCGAGCTGCGCATCGGCACCCCACTTCGTCATGTCCTTTCCTTTTACGTCGCCTTTGAAGGTGGACTCAACGCCAGCCACCATGTCCTTTCCAGCAGCATAGTTCGGAGCCATGATGTAAATAGACTTTACACCGATCT
>JAPOIA010000367.1:0-288 GCA_029979185.1 Alphaproteobacteria bacterium
AGAATTGATACAAGGTAAAACTTCACATCAAACTTAGAACGAGCATCATCGAATGCTTCAAAACCACATTCGTAAGCAGAAAGCTTTTCTGAATCAGGCGAACTTGGTGATAAAACTTTTGAAAGCAAATACATTGCTAAAGCCATGCCCGCACCAATAACAATAAAAATCAAAATTAAAATATAATCAACACTGTACATAAAGGTATTAATTTAGTTAAAAATGTTGCTTTAACTATTAATAAAATGACGCAACAGAGGGATTTTTTAAGATACTAAAAGTGGCGGG
>JAPOIA010000367.1:298-753 GCA_029979185.1 Alphaproteobacteria bacterium
CCCGCGACCCCCTGCGTGACAGGCAGGCGTTCTAACCAAACTGAACTACCCCCCCGACAAATATCGAATGGTGGGCGATGACGGACTCGAACCGCCGACCCTCTCGGTGTAAACGAGATGCTCTACCAACTGAGCTAATCGCCCTATCTAATTCTAAAAATTAGACTGTGGACTTTATTAGTTCTTTTAGCTGTTTTCCAGCAAGAAATTTTGGCTTTTTTGATGCAGGAATTTGAATTGACTCTCCTGTACGTGGATTTCTACCAGTTTTAGCTTTGGTGTTTGCTACTTTAAAAGTACCAAAACCAGCTATCTTCACGTCGCCACCAGCCTTTAAAGTATTTGTGATAATATCAAATAAACTTTCTACAGCCTTAGTTGCATCTGATTTACCTACGTTATTTTTTGAACTGTATTCAGCAATGAGTTCATTTTTATTCATACCGAACCTCCTT
>JAPOIA010000368.1 GCA_029979185.1 Alphaproteobacteria bacterium
CATCATGGTGATTATCGGTGGCGTCACCAGATTAACAGGAAGCGGCTTGTCGATGGGTGAATGGCGTCCATTAATGGGGACGCTACCGCCATTGAATGCGGCGGAATGGCAACGTGTTTTTGACCTGTACCGCGCCTCTCCAGAATATGAACAGCTAAATTACGGTATGGATCTTGGCGGCTTTAAAACGATTTTCTTTTGGGAATATTTTCATCGCCTGTGGGGGCGGTTATTGGGTCTTGCCTTTGGCTTGCCATTTATATTTCTGCTCGTCACCCGGCGCGTGCCAGTTGGCTATAACCGGCGCTTGACGACATTGTTATTGCTTGGCGGGTTTCAAGGCGTGATTGGCTGGTGGATGGTGAAATCGGGCCTGTCGGAAGACGCCACCGTCTCCCAATATCGGCTGGCGGTACATCTTGGCACAGCGTTGGTAATTTTCAGCCTGCTGGTATGGACCGGCCTTGATTTGTTCTATCGGCCAAGTAGACGGCCACGCGGCCATACTATGGGAAGCCTTCTATTAATCGCGATTACGATTCTTGCTGGTGCTTTGGTTGCCGGTATGGATGCTGGCTTGCTGTATAATGAATATCCATTGATGGGCAACGGATTACTGCCCATAGAATATGGTGATGCTGGCTATCTTGATGCGTTTGAAAATCCGGCATCGGCGCAATTCCATCACCGTTGGATCGCCGCGTTGACATTTGC
>JAPOIA010000369.1 GCA_029979185.1 Alphaproteobacteria bacterium
GACAGTTGCGTGCGGAGATGGGTTCGCCGACGACGGTTCTGCTCGGTGTTGATCGGCTCGACTACACCAAGGGAATCGATATCCGCTTGAAGGCGTTCGCAGAGGTCCTGCAGGGCGAACGCCTGGATCCCGCCACGACGATCTTCGTGCAGGTAGCCGTCCCGTCCAGGGAGAACATTTCGCAGTACCAGCAGATCCGTGACGACATCGAAATGCTGGTGGGCAGGTTCAACGGATCCTTGGCCACCTTCGGTGCGACTCCCATCCACTATCTGCGTCGCGTTCTCGAACGCGAGGAGCTGATCGCGCTCTACCTGGCCACCGACATCATGCTGGTGACTCCGTTGCGCGATGGCATGAATCTGGTCGCCAAGGAGTACGTCGCGTGCCGCAACGATGACACCGGAGCGCTCGTGCTGAGCGAGTTCACCGGAGCCGCGCGGGAGTTGGCCCAGGCGTGGCTGGTCAACCCGTACGACACTTCCGGAGTCAGCGAAGCCATCGTCGCCGCCGCACAGGCTCCCGACGACGAACGCGAGCGACGAATGAGGGCGATGCGTTCCACCGTCTTCGCCACCACCGCTCAAACGTGGGCTCGGGAGTTCCTCACCGCACTACGCACCGGCGTTGCCAGCGCTCATGCATCCGTTAAAGACGATCGCGATCAAGCGAGCATCCCGCTGGAGCAACTCGCCTCGTCT
>JAPOIA010000036.1 GCA_029979185.1 Alphaproteobacteria bacterium
GCGCATTCGGGCCTTTACAAACCGGCAAGCCAAAGCTGACAATGCAAACAAGGCGGTCCCAACCGCCACAAGAATGATGATCACTGGAGACGCCCGATGGACTTTTCAATGCCGGAAGAGCTGCAGATGCTGCGCGACCAGTTGCGCCGCTTCGTCAACGAGGAAATGATCCCGTTTGAACGGCAGACGACGGAAGGCGAAAAGCTGAAGCCGGAATGGCGTGCGAAGTTCGAGGCGCGGGCCAAGGAACTGGGCCTGTGGATGATGGAAGTGCCCGAGCATCTCGGCGGACTCGGCATGGGGCTGATGGCAAGCGTCGTCGTCTGGGAGGAATTCGCACGCACCATCGCCCTGCCGGCGCGCGGGCGGAGCATCACGGGCCCGCATGTGCGCTCGAACCTGTTCGAACTGCAGGGCGAGCTGAAAGAGAAATACCTGATGCCGGCGCTGCGCGGCGAAAAAATCGCCTGCTTCGGCCAGACAGAACCCGATGCGGGCTCCGACCCCGGCTCGATGCGCACTACAGCCGTGCGCGATGGCGACCACTACATCATCAACGGTATCAAACGGTTCATCACCGGCGCAGGCGATGCCGACTTCATCCAGCTGATGGCGGCGACCGACCGCGCGAAGGGATCGCGCGGCGGCATCTCCAGTTTCCTTGTCGACATGGACACGTCCGGCATAAGGCTGACCGCGCAATACGAGACGATGATGGGCGACAAGCCATGGGAAATCGTATTCGAGGATGTGCGCGTGCCCGCCAGCAACATGGTCGGCGAGGAAGGCGAGGGATTCAAGTTCGCGCAGAAGTGGCTCGGCGTCGGGCGCGTGCATCACGGTGCGCGCGCCATCGGTGTTGCCGAACGGTGCCTGGAAATGGCTGCGTCCTACGCCAAGCAGCGCGTGACTTTCGGTAAGCCGCTGTCGGACCGGCAGGCGATCCAGTTCATGATCTCCGACATGTATGTGGAACTGGAAGCCGCCAGGCTGCTGGTCTATCGCGCCGCCAATCTCATCGAGGCCGGCCAGCAGGCGCGCACGGAAGCCTATATGGCGAAATACTATGCCGACGAAATGGCCTTCCGCGCCGCCGACATGTGCATGCAGATCCACGGCGGCATAGGCCTCACCACCGATCTGCCGATCGAGAAGATGTGGCGGCAGCAGCGTTCCTACCGCATCACGGAAGGCGCGACGGAAGTGATGAAGATGGTCATCGCGCGCGACGTACTGCGCCGCTACGGCAACTGACGGAGACGCTCCATGGGTCAGCTCGACGGCAAGACAGCCATCGTTACCGGGGGCGCCGAAGGTATTGGTGTCTCCTACGCGAAGGCGCTCACGGCGGAGGGCGCGCAGGTCGCCATCTGGGATGTGGTGTCATGCGATGACACAGTTGCGGCGATCACGGCATCGGGCGGACGCGCGCTCGGCCTGACGTGTGACGTAAGCGATCCGGCACAGGTGGCGGCGGCGCTGAAGGCAACACAGGAAGCCTTCGGCGGCGTGCATATCCTCGTCAACAATGCCGCTGTCTTCGCGCGGCTGTACCAGAAGCCGTTCGAGGACATCACCACGGCGGAATTCGACAAGGCTCTGGCAGTCAACGTGCGCGGGCCATTCGAATGCGTGAAGGCCGTATCGCCGATTATGCGGGCGCAGAACTACGGCAAGATCATCAACATCGCCTCGGGCACCGCCTTCAAGGGAACCGCGGGGATGATGCATTACGTTGCCTCCAAAGGCGCTGTCATTTCCATGACGCGGAGCATGGCCAACGAGCTTGGCAAGGACGGCATCAATGTAAACTGCATAGCCCCCGGTCTTGTCATGACGGACGCGATACTGGCGCGCGAAGGCATGGAGGATTTCCGCCAGGGCTCCGCTGCCGGGCGCTTCCTCAAGAAACTGCAGACACCGGAGGACCTGACAGGAACACTGGTTTTCCTTGCTTCGCCGGCCAGCGATTTCATCACCGGGCAGATTATAGTGGTGGATGGCGGCGCAGCCATGCACTAGACTTTCCCGCAATACCGGCCGGCGCAGAGCCGGATTGCCGCCAACAGATCGACACGAGAGGTAAACGCCATGCGCCTTGGACTGTTCATGATGCCCCTGCATCCGCCGGGTCCGCCCATGCACGAACATGTGGAACAGGACACGACCAAGGCCCTGCTGGCGGAAGAGCTTGGCTTCGACGAATTGTGGATTGGCGAACACTTCAGTGCGATCAGCGAGCCTTATCCCTCGCCGCTGATGTTCATGGCCAATCTCATTCCGCAGACAAAGAACATCACCTTCGCGACCGGCGTCATCAACCTGCCCAACAGGCATCCGGCAGTGGTCGCTGGGGAAATCGCGCAGTTCGATCACATGAGCAAGGGCCGGCTGATATTCGGCGCCGGCACCGGCAGCCTCGGTTCTGACTACGAGCTGTTCCAGGTGACGGATGCCGAGGCCCGCACGCGCATGCTTTTCGAGTCCCTGTCGATGATCAAGCAGATCTGGTCGCAGGATCCGCCCTACACAATCGAGGGCGAATTCTGGCAGGCGAATATCCAGAAGGCGATCAGCGAGGAACTCGGCCTCGGATACATGCCAAAGCCCTATCAGCAGCCGCATCCCCAAATCTGCATTCCCGCCGCGACGCCGGGTTCGGACAATGTGCGGCGCGCAGGGGCTGAAGGCTGGGGTACGATCTCCAGCGGCTTAATGACCGCCAGCGGCGTGCAATCGCACTGGAGCCAGTTCCGCAAGGGTTGCGAGGAAGCCGGCCGCGAAGCCGATGGAAACAACTGGCGCGTGTCGCGCAATGTCTTCGTTGCACCGACCGACGAGGAAGCGGAGCACCGCCTGAAAGACCTGCGCAGCGCCTACCAGCACTATCTCGGCTACATGCGCACCGTGCTCGGCAATATCGGCAAGCTGGTGGCATTGAAACCTTCCCCGGACTTTCCCGACAGCGACCTGACGGTCGACACGATCATCGATGCCAAGGTGATCTCCGGTTCGCCCCGCACGGTCGCCGACAAAATACTTGCCCTGCGGGAGCAGGCCGGACCGTTCGGCACGCTGCTGGTCACCGGCGTGGACTGGACCGGGGTGAATGCAGAGTGGGAGCGGGAATCTCTCACCCTGCTTGCAAGGGAAGTCATCCCCATGGTGACGGCGGAAGAAAAGCAGCAGCTCGTCGCCGCGCAATAAGGAACCCAAGCGATGCCCTTTTCGACCAGAAACGGATTGCGCATTCACTACGAGGTGCACGGTGACGGACCGCCGCTCGTGCTGGTGCATGCCAATCCGTTCGACCGGCGGCTGTGGACCTACCAGATTTCGCGCTTCTCGCCCTTCTACCGTACCATCGCCGTCGATCTGCGCGGCTATGGCCTGTCGGACAAGCCGGACGGGCGTTTCACGCTGCGCGACATGGCTGACGATGTGCTTGGCGTATGCGCTGACGAGGGCATCGACAAGGCCATCTTCGCCGGCGTCAGCGTCGGGTCGGGCATCGCGATGCTGCTGGCGACCGAGGAGCCGGAGAAGGTCGACGCGGCGATTCTGGTTGGCGGCTCCAGCAGCGGACCGCGCGATGTGGAAAGCATTGTCAAAGGCTTCGAGGGCAAGGATCTTGGCGATTATCTCATGCAGCTGATGCGCGGTTATGTTGCACCCGGCTTTGTCGACACGGCAATCGGCGGCTGGCTGCTGCGGCTGTTCGTGGAGAACGCGCACACGCTTAACGCCACCTGCATCGCCAACATTTTCCGCGCCCGCGGTTCCTACGACATGACGGACCGGCTGGCGTCGCTGAAAGTGCCGGTGCTCGTCATCAACGGCGAATATGACGAGTCGCTGGCGGCAGGCACGAAGACCGCCTCACTCATCCCCGGCGCCGAGCACTTCGTTCTGAAGAACACGGGCCATGCCTGCTGCATCGAAGACCCAACGGGATTCGACAGCGCGATGATCGCCTTCCTGCGGCGCAACAATCTCGTGCCGGAAGGCGCATTGAAGCACAACTGATGCATTGCGCGCACGGCGCGCCAATCGACAACATAAATTCCGGGAGGTCATCATGGCAAAACCAGTACAGCTCTTCGCCTGGCATTTCATGTCCTATCCCTATTTGCCGGACGACTTCGACAAAACGCAGGAAACCGGCTGGATCACCGTTCCCAATGAACTGTACGACAAGGAAAAGAGCCGGGGACTGCTGAACGAGTACATCGACCAGCTGGCCTATGCCGATACGATCGGCTTCGACGGCATGGTGCTGAACGAGCATCACCAGAATATCTACGGCCTGATGCCCTCGCCCAACCTGCTTGCAGCGGCGCTGACGCAGAAGACCAAGCACGGCAAAATCGTCGTACTGGGCAACCTCTTGCCGCTGCATGGAAACCCGCTGCGCGTTGCCGAGGAATACGCCATGCTGGACAACATGTCGGACGGGCGCGTTGTTGCCGGCCTTGCCCCCGGCGGCGGACAGGAGACGTTCAACTACAATGTTTCGGCTGCCGGGCAGCGCGAACAGTTCTGGGAAGCCATCGATCTGATCACGGACGCCTGGACGAAGGACGGACCTTTCGTTTTCGAAGGCAAACATTATCCGCTGCGCTATGTGAACCCGTGGCCACAGCCGCAACAGAGGCCGCATCCGGAAATATGGGTACCCGGCGCGCGCTCACCGGACACGATGCACAATGTCGCCAGGCGCGGCTTCTGCTATTTCCTGTCGTCGCGCGTGGCCGGCGGCGAAGTGGCCAAGGTGCGCGAAACGTTTGACGGCGTTCTGAAGCAGTACGGCAGCCGCTACGAACCCTCGCGCATGGGCATGCTGATGTCGGTGCATGTCGGCGAAACGGACGAAAAGGCCAAGGCGGAATCGCACGAGGGCGTATGGTATTTCCTGAAATACTGCCTGAAGGGCCATCTGCGCAGCGAAAAGGGCCGGTCCCTGACCATGGGTGCAGGCATCCCCAACATGGACTCGCCCGGCTACCGCAAGATCCTCGAAGCGACCAAGCCGGGCGGCGCGATGCTGGGCGACGCCAGGGATTGGGACGAACTGTTGAAGACGCAATCCATCATTGTCGGCTCGCCCGATACTGTCTACAAGCAGATCATGGGCATTCTGGAGCAGGCGCAGGTCGGCACGCTGTTGATCCAGTTCCACATGGGCAATATGCCCGACGCAATCGCCCGCAATTCCATGCGGCTTTTCGCAGAGGAAGTGGCACCGCGCCTGCGCAAGGATTCGGCGGCGCTGTTTGCCTCGGAATATCCCGAACTGGCCGATGAAATGGCGTGAGCGCAGGTTGCGCGCAGCAGATGAAGGATCGATCGGCACGGTATGACTGCACCTGGGGATAATGCAAAAAGCTCCGACGGGGAGACGGGCGCGCAGCACAGCACACAGGCGCAGGGCGCACAGGCGCAAGGAGCACAGGCGCAAGGCGCACAGGCGACTGAGCCGGAGGACAAGGCGCAGGCAGCATCAGCCGGCGGATGGCGCAACACGGCAGCTGCAGCAGCTTTTCATCGCTATTATCCCGGCGTACTGGCTGCAGGAACAGTAGGGCTGGCTGCAACATGGCTGTCGCAGCACTATGGCGCGCCGGTATTCCTGTTCGCCCTGCTGCTGGGAATGGCGTTTCATTTTCTCAGCCAGGAAGGGCGCTGCGTCGACGGCATCGCGCTCAGCGCTCGTAGCATCCTGCGGATCGGCGTTGCCTTGCTGGGGGTGCGCATCACCGCCGGGCAGATTGCGGGGCTGGGGATCGTTCCGGTCCTCAGCGTCATTGCAGGCGTGGTCACGACGACCCTGCTCGGCGCCTGGGCTGCCAAGCGGCTCGGCCTTGGGCGCTACTTCGGCTTCCTGTCCGGTGGGGCCGTTGCGATCTGCGGCGCATCTGCGGCGCTGGCGATATCGGCGGCACTGCCGCAATACGAGCGCAAGAATCTCGACACGATCCTGGCCGTGGCCAGCGTTACGACGCTGTCCACCATTGCAATGGTTTTCTACCCGATGCTGGTGGTCGCCCTGAACTTGAGCACCGAGCAGGCGGGCGTCTTTCTGGGCGGCACCATTCACGATGTCGCGCAGGTGGTAGGCGCCGGCTACATGATCTCGCAGGAAACCGGCGACATTTCCACGTATGTGAAGTTGCTGCGGGTTGCGATGCTTATTCCTGTCGTCGTGTGCATCTCCCTGTTCCTGACCAGCAAGACCTCTTCCGCAACGCGGACGCAGCCGATCCTGCCGCTGTTTCTCGTGACCTTCGTTGTGCTGGTTGCGATCAACAGCCTGTTCCCGCTGCCGCAGCAGGTGGTCAGCGGCATTACTAACGTGTCGAGCTGGTGCCTCGTAACCGCGATTGCGGCGCTGGGCATGAAGACGTCGATAGGCGATCTGATCAAGGTCGGCTGGACACCGGTCGCGCTGATGGTCGGCGAAACGCTGTGGATCGCCCTGCTTGTGCTGGGCGCGATTCAGTTCATGCGGTAGCAGAAGCGCCAGCGTCCTGCTTGTCGAACAGGTCGTCATACAGGTGCCCCGAGCGGTGGTAGATTTCCCACCAGTTGCCATCGAGATCCTGCAGGCGAAAGGAGCGTGTGTCGCCGTCGTCCTCGACATCGCGGATGGTGCGGATTTCCCATTTGTCCTGCTGGTCAATGGCTGCGGCATGGGCGGCATCGACTTCCTGCGGGGTTTGCACCAGCAGGCCGAAGCGGAACCCCTCGCCCTGGCGCGGCGGTATCTTGTTGCCGACATTCAGCGCCGCGATGATCCAGCGTCCTCCTAGCCAGACGTATTGGGTGCCCTTGCTCTTGCGCACGCTACGAATGCCAAGAAATTCCTGCAGGAATTTCTGCGTCTTCTTTGCATCGCGGCTGTCCATGGTGCCGTGGGAGAAGATCGTGCCATCAATCAACGGATTGCCATTGCCCGCGCCAGTGCTCATGCCTGATCTCCTCCCTGCTCGTCCCAATCGCCATGGCCGAAGAGATCCATGAACGCCTCCTCGTCCGGATATTCGGCGATCTCCCACCAGACGTGGCTTATGTCCTCGAAGTAGAAGCTGTAGTCCCGCGCGCCCTCATGGGTGGGGCGAGGATATTGCACGCGCAAGAGGCCGTATCTTTCCTTGTTGTCGTCAAGCAGCTTGCAGGCGCGGTCGACCGCCTCGCGGCCCTTGAGCCAGATGCCCCAATGATTGGTCAGGTGCTGGGGCGTGCGCACTTCCGGCACTTCCCGCACATCCAGCACCCAGTAGATGCTGCCCGGCGCATCGCTGCGGTGGCGCATGATCATGCGGCCGGGAGACGGCTCGACGCATTCGAAGCCAAGCACTTCCTCGCACATCACGCGGGTCTTTTGCAGGTCGACGGATTCCAGCGTGCCACGCGACAGGAGCACCGGCCTGATGACAGGATCGTCTGCCTTGCCCCAGTCCTTGTCCGGAAGATCTGCCAGTCCCGCCACCTTTGCCTCCCCGATTCAATCGTTGCTCAAGGCGTTGCCGCCTTCAACAATCCTGCCGTTTCATAGTATTCAAAGAAGGAAATCGCCTTGCCATCGCGAAACTGCCAGAAATCCACCTTCGACGTTTCGAAGGTCTTGCCGGTTTGCTTGTTTCTCCAGGCTGTGTTGCCTACGGCGCAAGCCTTATCTCCTTCGGCGACATAATGATCGACGGTGAAATAGATCATCGACCAGTTGCCGACGAGCCCGCGGAAATAATCCTCCACTTCGGCCCTGGTCATCTTGGGAGCGGTAAACCGCAGTGTATCCACACCACCCGTGGCGAGCGAACGGAAAGCGATCGTGTCGGCAATTATTGCCATCCATTCATCGATACTGCCGCCATTGGTCTCGTGCCAGCGATCATAGCATCGCTGCAAGAGCGTCTTGTTACGTTCAGCTTCCGACATACCTGTTCCCTTCCGACCTCATTTCCTGGCAGCAACGCCTCAGGGCGTCCGCTTGCCGCAATTTTACTTTGCCGTTCTACAGTTTGTTTTTCCGGAAGTCTGAAATTGTTCAGAGCAAAAAGCAAGACATTCAAACTGGACCAAGGCCGACAGCGCAACGAAAACCGGCGCCACGCGATGTAGCGTTCTCCATTGGGCTTCCAGGCAACAGGGCACTTGAGCCCAGCATATCGCAATCGAAACCGCTTCGCCCGTTTGCGCCAAACGCAAGAACCAGTCAGCGGTGCGGCAGCTATTCCCCTGCGATCCGCACCTTGCCCATGCGGCTGCGAAGAACCTTCGTGCCGGCTGCGTCGACCGAACCGTCTTCCTTCAGGGCGACGCCATAGATGTCCCACGCTTCATCGGGGGTGATATATTCCTCAGCGACATCGAAAGCGACACGTTCCGGCTCGCGCTCATGCGGCGGGCCATAGCCGCCGCCGCCGCCCGAACGGGACCAGAAGCCTTCACCCGGCGCAAGACGTTTCATCACCACCTTGGCGTTCGGGAAATTCTCTTCCTCGCCATCGGCGTTGGTCAGGGTCACCTGATTGCCCTTGCCATCCTTGCCACCGTTCAGGCCCCAGGGCGCGCAATGCACGCGATCGACCTCGGCGTTGAAGGTCATCGGCGAGCGGGCCATGACGTGACGCTCGATGCCAAGGCCGCCACGCCAGCGCCCGGCGCCGCCGGAACCGCTGCGCAACGCCTGGGACGACACCAATAGCGGGAACTTCGATTCCGTCGCCTCGACCGGAGTATTGTGCGTGTCGCCATCGTTGAGACAGACAGTTGCACTCATTCCATCCTCGGTCATCTTGGCGCCCCAGCCGCCGCCTAGCGGGCCAAAGCCGCCAAGATAGAACTGGCCGGATGCAGGCTGGAAGCCATGCACGCGCACCGCGATCAGGTCGGCATGATGGCCAGCTATAACGCGGTCCGGCACGGCGGCTTCCAGCGCCTTGAAGATCGTATCGACGATGGTCATCGGGAAGGTCATCCACCAGCGCATGGCCGCCGGCTTCTGAGCCGTGACGATGGTGCCCGGCTGCAGCTTCACCTTCAATGACCGGAAGGAACCTTCGTTGATCGGATAGTCGGTCGGCGAAGTCATGCACTTGTAGGCGACCTGCGCGCAGGCATAACCCGTGGTCGTGCCGGAATTGTAAAAGCCGCGCACCTGCTGCGAAACTTCCGTCAGGTCGATGGTCATGTCCTCGCCCTTGACGATCACCTTTACCTTGATCGGCACAGGCTTGCCGACATCGACACCATCGTCGTCCATGTAGGAAGTCGCTTCGTAAACGCCGTCGGGAATTTCCTTCGTGCGCAGGCGCGCTGACCGCTCGGACTGATCCATGATCTGGCGAATGGCGTCCATGGTTTCTTCGCGGCCATAGCGGTTTAGCAATTCGCTGAACCGGCGCTCACCGGTTTTCACTGCTGTAACCTGCGCCCGCAGATCGCCCATGGCGCGCTCCGGGATTCGCACATTCATGCGGATGATATCGACCAGATCCTGGTTGACCTTGCCGGCTTTCTGATACTTGACGATGGGAATCTGGATTCCCTCTGCATAGATGTCGGTGGTGACGCCGCCGACGACGCCGCCGACATCAATCCAGTGCGCCATGCAGCAGGCAAAAGCCGTCAGCTTGCCTTCATGGAAAATCGGCAAAGAGAAGGTGAAGTGATTGAGATGGCTGCCGGTCGTATAGGCGTCGTTGGTTACCAGAATGTCGCCTTCGTGAATGCCGTCTACACCGAAGTGTTTCAGCTTGGCGCGCACCGTTTCCGCCATGCCGCGAATGAACATTGGCAGACCGATGCCGACGGAAATGGTATCGCCTTCGGCGGTGAACAGTCCGACGGTGAAATCCAGCGCCTCGTAGATGATCATGTTGTAGGCGGTGCGGGTGAGGTTGGTCTTCATCTCCTCCGTCACGGCCAATACGCCGTTGCGGATGATTTCGGTCAGAACCGGATCAGCCTTGGCAAACCGCCGGCGATTGTTCTTTCCTGCTGCGGCTGACCTGCGGACCGGTTTCCTTGCCGTTGCCTTCTTCGCCACGGATTTTTTGGGTGCTGCTTTCTTGGCGGCAGCTTTCTTGGTGGCAGCTTTCCTGACAGTCTTTTTGACGGACTTTTTCACGGGCGACTTCTTTGCAGGTTTCCTGGGGGTCTTTTTCGCGGGAGCAGCCATGATCAATCCCTCCCGATGGTGATAACGAGATTGCCGAACTGGTCGACCACGAGCGTATCGCCGGGGAACACGGTTGTCGTGGAGGCATGCTCCTCGATCAACGCCGGCCCCTTGATGCGATTACCGGCCTTCAATTCCTCGCGGCGATAAAGGGTGGTCTTCACCGGCTTTGGCCGGTTGTCGAAGCTGACCATGCGCGTGCCGAGCACGGCAGACTTTGGCGGCGCGGCGCTGCCTCTCGCAATCTTTTCCAAAGGCGGGGCCTTCATCACCCCGCTGACGGTAGCGCGCAGGGATACGATTTCCGCCGGCTCACCCGGCGCACAGGTGCCATAGCGCAGGAGATGATCGTCGTCGAAGCGCTGCTTGATCCCGCCGCGATCCTGCTTCCGGATGAGCTGGTTGGGCAGCGCGATTGTCACCGCATGCTCCTGTCCGACGTAACGCATGTCCGCGGACAGGGCCACCCGCACCGGCAGCTTGCCGTCATGGGCGCGGGCAAGAGCTGCCTCGCCCTCGGCGATCAGCTCGTTGTAGATGGTCTGCATTTCCTCGAACGGCACCGTTGCAAGGCGCATCGGCCAGGTGCGTACGAAATCGTAACGCAGATCGGAGAACAACATGCCGAAGGCGCAGAAGTGACCCGGCGCTCGCGGCACAATCACTTTTTCCGTACCGATCTCGCGGGCAATGGCGACCGCGTGCAACGGTCCCGCCCCGCCGTAGGCGATCATCGGGAAGGCCGCCGCATCAAGACCGCGCTCTGTGGTGACGCCCTTCACCGCATAGGACATGGTGGTGGAAGCAATGCGCAGGATACCGGCTGCCGCCTGAACGGTGTCGAGGCCCAGCGGCTTGCCGACCTTCTCCGCAATGACAGCCTTGGCGGCGGGGACATCGAGCGCCATCTCGCCGCCAAGGAAGCGGTCCGGATCAAGCCTTCCGAGCACCACATTGGCGTCGGTGACGGTCGGCTCCTGACCGCCACGCCCGTAGCAGGCAGGTCCCGGCTCGGCGCCGGCGCTGACCGGGCCGACATGCAGCGCTCCGCCTTCGTCGATATAGGCGATGGACCCACCGCCGGTGCCAACCTCGAATATGTCGATCATCGGGATCTGCACTGGCAGCGCCCGCTCGTAGCCGCCGACGAGCGCCGCGCCGGTCGTCAGGGCCTCGCCCTGATAGATGACGCCGGCTTTCGCAGTGGTGCCGCCCATGTCGAAGGCGATGGCGTCGGGCAGGCCAATGGCCTTGCACAGCGCCTGCGCACCGATGACGCCCGCGGCGGGCCCCGATTCAAGCATACGCACGCATTGCTCTTTCGCCTGCGCGGATTCATAGAGCCCGCCGGTCGATTGCACGAGCAGGAAAGAGCCGTCGAAGTCATGCGCCTTGAGATGGTCGTCGATCTCGCCGATATAATCGCGCACGCGCGGGCCGATGTAAGCGTTGGAAATGACGGTCGAGACCCGCTCGAACTCGCGGTATTCCTGGCTGAGTTCATGGGAAGCGGAGACGAAAGCCTTCGGCATGCGCTTGCGGACGATATCGTGGGCGCGGATTTCGTGATCGGGATTGCGATAGGAATGCAGGAACATGATCGCGACTGCATCGATATCAAGTTCGATCAGCCGGTCGCAGACTGCGTGAACGCTTTGCTCGTCCAGCGGAATATGGACATCGCCCTCTGCCGTCAGGCGTTCGCGCGCCTCGAAGCGCAGGGAGCGGCGCACCAGCGGGTCGTGCCGCTTGAAATAGAGATTGTAAGCATCGGGCCGGTTGATGCGGCCGATCTCGTAGACGTCGCGGAAGCCTTCCGTCGTGATCAGCGCCGTGCGGGCGCCGTTGCGCTCCAGCATCGTGTTGATCGCTATGGTCGAGCCATGCAGGAAGATCGACGCATCGGCGAAGGCGGCCCCCGCCTTGCCGACGCCGTCGGAAATGCCCTCCACCAGATGGCGCGGCGTCGAGAGGGACTTGCCCAGCAGGAGCCGGCCGGACTTTTCGTCAAACGCCGCAACGTCTGTGAAGGTGCCGCCAATGTCGGCGGCAAGCCTGATACGGGCCGCAGGCTTTTTCGCCGATCGGATAGTCTTCGCCGTTTTCTTCGCCGCTTTTCTTGCCGCTTGCTTTGCCACTTGGCGCTTCCTCATAATCTCTTGCCATTGCTTGCCGTTCATCACGGCAGCCCGACCTGCGGGACGAACCAATTGGCATGAAATGCTGGCCAGCGTCCCGCAAAACGCGTATCAGTTTACTCTATGCGCAAATACGAAACCTGAGCAAGGGGAGCCGATGGCCACCCGCACGCGAACAGCAAACCGGTCGGCCGCCGAGGGTCATGCCAAGGGCGGACAGACCATGACCGGTGCGGCGCTTGCCGACCTGTGGAGCAGCGCGATCATTTTCGCGCCGCATCTGGCCGGCTGCATGTGCGCGGGCGGCTTCCACATTCCGCTCGATCCGGCAGCGGTCGAGGAGGACCTGATCGACTTCCTGCGCCACCGCTACAAGAAGGAAGGTCTTGCGGACCTTGCCGCATTTGCCGACGCCCGCGCGACAGACAGAAGCCTGTCGTTTTCCGCCTGGCTGCGGGGGCTGGACGAGGCGCCGCTGGCAGCAACAGACCGGCAGCGGATCATCAACGACCTGCGCACGACACTCGATTCCATGAACACGATGGGCGGCAATTCGCGTGGCGATATCGTCTGCTATTGAGATTCAGCGGGCGCCACTGCCCAAGCGAAGCAGGAGCCGGGAACTCTCAAAATATTGAGAAAGATCCCGGATAACGCTGACGCGTTTCCGGGATGGCACGAAGAGGCGCGCGGTCCCGGATAGCCTTCGGCATCAGGGAAGACAGTTCTCTCACCCGCGCGCCAGATAGGGCTGGCGGATCGGGATCATCACCAGGTTGAAGATGTTGGTCTCGTCCGGCATGGCCGCAATGTGCAGCACGGTGCGGGAAACATCTTCCGTCGCCATGGTCACGTCGCGGTTGCGGGTGTCCATATTGGGCGACAATTCCGATACGGTCGCGCCGATATGCAGGCAGGAGGCGGTGATACCAAATTCGCGGCCATCCATGGACAGCGAATGGGTCATGGCCTCGATGGCAGCCTTGGTTGCCGGATAGCCAATATTGTCGGGACGCGGCATCTTCGCGGAAATCGAGCCTATGTTGATTATGCGGCCGCGGCCGAGCGGCTTGAAGACCTTGAACGCTTCGCGGCTGCATAGGAAAACGCTCGTCAGATTGGTCTCGATGATGTCGTTCCAGTCTGCCAGCGTCATATCGACCGTCGGCTTGTGCTGGGCGAAACCGGCGCAATTGACGACGATATGCGGCGCGCCGAATGTCTTTTCGCATTCGGCGAAGAGGTTGAGGATATCGGCTTCCTTCTTCACATCGGTAACAACGGGGTGGAAGTTCCCGCCGATCTTCGCGGCCAGTTCCTCGAGCCGGTCCATGCGCCGGGCGCCGCCGACGACATTGGCGCCTTCCGCCGCCATCACTTCCGCGCAGGATGCGCCGATACCCGAGCTGGCGCCCGTTACGATTACAATTTTTCCATCCAGCATGCCCATGGCGCTCTCCCGTTTTTCGAATGGTCCCGATTGGGAAGCACTGTAGGCGGGAGCAGCGCCGGCTGCAATCACGATCCTGTGTAACGGACCTCAGCATCGCAGGCCGCAGGCTTGCAGCCAACGTGCAAGCTGATACATTGCCCACAGATATCTCATCCTCAAGTCCGTGGACGATCATGAGCACCTATGCGCTGAACAAACTGTTACGGGAAGTGAACCGCAATCCGCAAACGCGGGAGAAATTTTTCGCCGACCGTGCGGCGGTTGCAGCCGGCTTCGACCTGACCGACGAGGAGCGCGAAGCCATCATCGCCAACGATACCGGTAAGCTTTACAAGCTGGGCGCCCATGGCCTGATCCTGCGGCCCTTCACGCTGATCCAGCAGATGCCGGAGCCGGACTATCTGGCGGCCATTCGCAGCTGATCGCCTTGCTAAATACACCCTGGAAGAAATCTCAAGGAAACGCCCGATGACAATCGTTTATGCGACCGGCGCCAGTCACGCCCCCGGCATGACCGCCTGGACCGATGCGGCGCCTGCCGACCAGAAAGAACGCCTGTTTGCAGGCTTCGAAAAGATGCAGGCGGCTTTTTCCGCCAGCAAGCCGGACGTGGTGCTGGCGTTGACCTCCGAACACTGGGTCAACTTCTTCCTCGATCACGTGGGCGCCTTCTGCATCGGCCGCGCCGACCATTATGTTGGGCCGGTCGAACCCTGGCTGCGGGTGGAGAAATCGAGCATACCGGGCG
>JAPOIA010000370.1 GCA_029979185.1 Alphaproteobacteria bacterium
AGACATAGATAAAAAATTTAATATTCAATCTAAAGATAAGATAGATTGGCTAACATTTAAAGATAATAAGAAAAGCCTTGTCGAAGACGTTTTGAAATTAAGAAATCATTCATTGGTCCCTAGCTCAATCTCAATCTATGGATATATATACGACTGTCAAAGTGGAAATCTAATTGAGGTAAAAGAGGCAACTGATATTGGGGCCTAGATTAATTCTTTCTCTAATTTAATAAATAATAAAAATTTCTTTTGTATAGTTTAAATTAATCAATATAATACCTTTCGTGGGTGATTAGCTCAGTTTGGTAGAGCATCTCGTTTACACCGAGAGGGTCGGCAGTTCGATCCTGTCATCACCCACCAATAATTAATAGTTGAATTATTATTTATTAAATATATTATTCAAATGTTAATAAGTGGTCCGGTAGTTAAACGGTTATAATTCCGCCCTGTCACGGCGGCGTTCGGGGTTCGATTCCCCGTCGGACCGCCACTTAGTTATGAATATAGTTGTCTTAAGCCTCTTAATATTAAGCTATTCACTAGTTTTAGGAATAATATTTGCTCAAGTATTGCTTACAGCACCAGTCGTGTTCAAAGTTCTTGATGATCAAAATGCTTCCAATTTTTTAAGAAAAATTTTTCCAAGATATTATTTATTAATTTTACTAATTGCCTT
>JAPOIA010000371.1 GCA_029979185.1 Alphaproteobacteria bacterium
CCCGTAACCCTTCACCGTCATGGCGAGAATGACCGTGGGCCGCTCGAGTTCCTCGCAGGCTGCCGCATACGCCGCATAGACCTTGTAGGGATCGTGACCGCCCCGGTTCAGGTACATGATGTCCTCGTCACTGAGGTCCTTGACCAGTTCGAGGGTCTCGGGATACTTGCCGAAGAAATGCTCCCGCGTGTAGGCGCCGCCGTTGAACTTGCAGTTCTGGAGCTCGCCGTCGCAGACCTCGTCCATAATTTTTTGCAGCAGGCCACTCTCGTCCCGTTCAATCAGGGGGTCCCATTTGCGACCCCAGACCACCTTGATGACCTGCCACCCCGCGCCACGGAAAACGCCCTCCAGCTCCTGAATGATCTTGCCGTTACCGCGGACCGGTCCGTCGAGACGCTGCAGATTGCAGTTGACCACAATCACCAAATTGTCGAGCCGCTCACGGGCGGCGATATTGATGGTGCCCAGCACCTCGGGCTCGTCTGCTTCACCGTCGCCGATAAAGCACCAGATCCGCGCGTCATCGGCCGCCAGCAGTCCGCGATGCTGCAGGTACTTTGCGAACCGCGCGATATAGATCGACATGGGCACGGACAGGCCCATGGACGCGTTGGGTACCTGCCAGAACTCGGGCATGGATCGAGGATGCGGGTAGGAAGGCAAAC
>JAPOIA010000372.1 GCA_029979185.1 Alphaproteobacteria bacterium
AGGGCACATCGAGGTGCAGGAGGCGTTTTCGAAGCTGCGCGAGCAGAGCAAGGCGTGTTTGGAGATGGAGGGCGAGACCATCACCGGGCTCAACGCGCTGGAGACCACCAGCCTGGACTTTTTCCACGCGCACCACAAAGCCGAGCTGTTCCGGCTCAAGGGGCAGTTCCAGGAGCGCGCCGGCGACGGCGACGGCGCGCACGCCTCGTACGCCACCGCCCTGTCGCTGTGCAAGCAGCTCTCCAAGGCGTGGATCAGCTGGGGCGAGTTTTGCGGACGCCAAGGCCGCCGGAGCGCGGCTGTGGCGGAGGGCCAACGCCGCGCCGCCGCCGCCGCCGCCGCCGCCGCCGGGACCGCGCCGCCCGCGGTTCCCGCGAAGGACGAGGAGGGCGCGCGCTGGGTGGAGTACGCGGCGACGTGCTACCTGCAGAGCGTCAAGCACGCGCCGCAGCGGCACAAGAACGAGCTCGTCAACGTTTTGCACCTGCTGGCGTTTTCCGAGCACACCGGCGCCGTCGGCCGCGCGCTCGCGAAGCACGTGGACGCCATGCAGCGCTGGGTGTGGTTGCCTTACGTCCCGCAGCTTCTGCTTTCGCTGCTGAACCGCGAGGCGCCGCACGCCAAGGCTCTGCTCCTGCGCGTCGCGCAAGCGCACCCGCAGG
>JAPOIA010000373.1 GCA_029979185.1 Alphaproteobacteria bacterium
GGATAAAATCCTGATTTTTTACAAATAAAAGAAGAATGCGGGTGATGCTTCAGACGCCGAGGAAACGGTGCTGGAGATCCTGATCCCCTTGTAGTTCGGATGAGGTTCCGTCCCAGACAACTTTCCCTTTTTCTATGATGTAGTGCCGGTCCGCAATCCGGGTCAGCGCGTCGATGTTCTTATCGACCAGCAGGATCGACTGACCGGCGGATTTCAGATTGCTTACACAATTCCAGATTTCGTTGCGGATCAGAGGCGCCAGTCCTTCTGTGGCCTCGTCGAGGATCAAGAGCTTCGGGTTGGTCATCAGCGCGCGGCCGATTGCGAGCATCTGCTGTTCCCCGCCGGAAAGCTGGTTGCCCATGTGGTGGATCCGGTTCGGGAGCCTGGGGAAAAGGTCGAAGACCCGGTCGAGGTTCCAGGGATTTTCACTTTGGCTGCGGTTGGACGCGGTGGCCACCAGATTTTCGAGCACCGTCAGGTTCGGGAAAATCTGACGGCCTTCCGGAACCAGGCTCAGGCCGGTTTTGGCAATCTGATACGAGGGGAGTTCCCGGAGTTCCTGTCCCTGGAAACGGATGTTCCCGGAACGTGACGGGACCAGACCCATCACCGAATGGAGGGTGGTGGTTTTGCCCATTCCGTT
>JAPOIA010000374.1 GCA_029979185.1 Alphaproteobacteria bacterium
GCGACGCGTCGACGGTGCGCTGCCGGATGGGCAACGGCTCGGGTGCGGTGCTCGCGCGGCGCGTGGACGGCGCGCAGCTCGAGTGCGCGGCGGCGGCGCGCGGGCTGGGCGCGGCGCGCGTGACGTTCTCGGTGAACGCGCGGCAGTACGGCGGCGCGGAGGGCGGCGCGGCGGGCGCGGCGGCGCGGTTCACGTACCAGCCGGCGGCGGCGGTGAGCTGGCTCGTGCCGGCGCGCGCGCTGGCGGAGGGCGGGACGGTGGTGACGGCGCACGGCAGCGGCTTCTCGTCGGCGTCGGAGGCGACGGGCTACCTGCTGTGCCGCGTGGGCGGCGCGGCGCGGCGCGCGCGGTGGGCGAGCGGGCGCGCGCTCTCGTGCGCGGTCGGCCGGTCGCGCGCGGGCGAGGCGCGGCTCGAGGCGAGCAACAACGCGCGCGAGTACAGCGCGGACGCGGCGCGGCTGCAGCTGGCGTCGGTGCGCGTGCTCGCCGTGCAGCCGTGGAGCGGCCCGCGGCGCGGCGCGACGGTGGTCGGCGTGCGCGCGGTGGGCGCGCCGGCGGGCGGCGTGCGCTGCGCCTTCGGCGAGGCGGCGGCCGGCGGCGCGTGGGCGGGCTGGCGCGGCGGCGGCGCGTCGTCGGCGTC
>JAPOIA010000375.1 GCA_029979185.1 Alphaproteobacteria bacterium
AATCCGTGCCCCAGGTTTTGTCCATCTTCAGGCTTTAGATTTTATGGCCAAAAAACATTTATTAGCTGATGTGGTAACCATTATTGGTACTCAAGACATTGTTTTTGGTGAAGTGGACCGATAAGATTAACGAAAGGTCGGGAAAAACGGGGTTCGAACCCGCGCCCACTGGCGTGACAGGCCAGGACTCTACCCAATTAAGCTATTTTCCCGAAGTTCTTTAGGTGCTAACGGATTCGAACCGCTGACTTTCTCGGTGTAAACGAGATGCTCTACCAGCTGAGCTAAACACCCATGGATTCAAAAAAAGAAGCATGTATGAACGAGTATATCCCTTTACTTCTCCTAATTGGAGTAAGTTTTCTTTTGTCTCTGCTAATTTTAGGACTTTCTTTTGTTTTCTCGACCCAAAAAGCTGATCCAGAAAAAGTGTCGGCGTATGAATGTGGCTTCGACCCATTTGATGATGCCCGTGCTCGGTTTGATATCCGATTTTATCTCGTCGCCATTCTTTTCATTATTTTCGATCTTGAAGTGACCTTTTTATTTCCTTGGGCTATTTCTTTAAATAAAGTAGACCTCTTTGGGTTTTGGTCGATGGTGATCTTTTTAGTAATTCTGACACTTGGTTTCGTCTAT
>JAPOIA010000376.1 GCA_029979185.1 Alphaproteobacteria bacterium
GCTTCGCCTTCCACGAGTCGAACAGGGACTTCTCGCGCCTGTCCCCGGACCACTCGAACTCGTACTTTCCGATGACCACGCGGTCGCCCTCGCCGGCGCCGGCGTCGTTGAGCGCCTTCTCGACGCCGCTCATCGTCAAAACGCGCGCGAACCGCTTGAAACTCTCAAAGTAGTCCCAGTTGGTCATCTGCACGAAACGCTCGAGCGCGGCGCCCTCCACGACGAACGCGTAGGGGGTGTCGATGACCTTGAAATCGTCCAGGCTCTTGCCGTCCGCGGGGCGCGCGACGCGCCGCGCCGCCGCCGCCGCCGCCTCCGCCTCGTAATCGGGCGCCGGCAAAGCGCTCCAGACTTTTTTGACGGCGTCCACGAGCTCTTTCACGCCCTGGCCCTCGAACGCGGAGATGACGTGCGCGTCGATGTTCCGCTCCTCCTTGAAGAGCTTCTGAAGAACCAGCGCGCGCTCGGCAGCCTCGTCGCTGACGTCCACTTTGTTCAGCGCCACGAGCTCGGGCTTCTCGCCAACCTCTTCGTCGAAGAGGAAGATCTCGTTGCGGATGGCGTCGTACTCGTCCAGCACGTCCTTTGAAGTGCAGTCCAGCACGTGCACGAGCACGCGCGTGCGCTTGACGTGC
>JAPOIA010000377.1 GCA_029979185.1 Alphaproteobacteria bacterium
ATTTTAATAAGAGCTTATGAGGTATTAAGAGAATTAGAAAAAAACACCCTTAAAAAATCAGTTAAGAAAAGTCTTGAAAAAGAATCAAAGCACCTAAAATTGAAGTATTCAGATCCAGAATTTGATAAGGTTAAAAAAATTATAGAAGAAATTAATATTAATAATATAAACCCAGTTCAGGCGCTAGTAAAGCTAAATGAGATTATTGACTTACTAAAGTCATCAAAAAAGTGAATTAGTTTTTTTTGAATTTTTGAATGTAATTTCATTAATAGAATTATAAATTTGCACACCTAATTGGTAAAAGCGAGAATAGCTCAGCTGGTAGAGCACAACCTTGCCAAGGTTGGGGTCGTGGGTTCGAATCCCATTTCTCGCTCTTCCTTTTTGCCCGGATGGTGGAATTGGTAGACACGCAGGACTTAAAATCCTGTGGACCTTATAGTCCGTGTGGGTTCAAGTCCCACTCCGGGTACTCCTTTTTAATAGTAAAATGCTTAGAAAACCACTTTTATTTGTTTTTTTATTATTCATTATTCTAGGATGTTCCGAAGAAGAAGAAGTTGTAAATAACCAAAACAAAGAATTTGAGTTTTTACTTGAAGGAAATCCTATAAATCTATCAACTA
>JAPOIA010000378.1 GCA_029979185.1 Alphaproteobacteria bacterium
GTACCTGGTGAACGAGTACGACAAGCCCATCCCGGCGGTGCTCGAGATCCCGTCCAAGGACAAGCCGTACGACGCCACGAAGGACTCGGTGCTGCAGAGGGTGCAGCACCTCATGGGCGCGGAGGACGCGGCGGCGACGACGACGGCCACCGGCGCCAGGTGAACGACGCGGGTAGACGGGGGAGACGTAGAGACGAACGGCCGCGGGAGCGGACCGCGGGCTCGGGCGAGATCAGCGCGGTTCACCTTACGTTAGAAATTGACGTCCTTCGCGACCGTCCATCGCCATCCACGAAACCGTCCATCGCCGCCGCCGCCGCCGCCAGCGCCCGCTCCGCCAGGCCCACCCGCTCGGTCTCCGCCGCCGGGTACTCGCCGAGCGCCTCCTCCACCAGCGTCGTCGCCCTCGCCAGCGTCGCCGCCGCGTCCGAACCCCCAAAGGTCGCGACGAGACCCAGCAGCGCGCACCCCGCCGCGAGCGACGCATCCGCCGCGCAAACGGCGTCATCCGCGGAGGATCCGTCCCCTTTCATCCCACCTCTCATCAGCACATCCCGCGCCCACATCAGTGACTCCACGCCCTCCAGCGTCTGCTTCCTACGCAGCGGCAGCGGCGCGTT
>JAPOIA010000037.1 GCA_029979185.1 Alphaproteobacteria bacterium
ATAGTTGTTTTTTTGCTCGAATCAGTCTTACCTGAGGACAAGCACCGGTTGTATTTATGAGGGTCAGCAACCTTGTTCCGGGAAGCGAAACCCGGCGCCGTAACCAGCATTGGCGCCCTGAGCGATCCGTATTTTGGGGGAAGCGATGAGCAATCTATTGAATAACGGAGACTTCTATACTTCTGTGACGCCGGTTTCGACAGCAGCGGAAGAGTATCTGACAATTGGGCAGATGGCGTCGGAGTTCAACGTAAGCTTGCGGACGTTGCGTTTTTACGAAGACCGCAGGCTGCTGAGTCCTTTGCGGCACGGCACCATGCGGTTGTACGATCACCGGCAAAGAGCACGCCTGCAGATGATTCTCAAAGGCAAGCGTCTCGGCTTCACCCTGACCGAAATCGGCGCGATGCTGCGCACTGCAGCGCGTGAGGAGCCGGAAGAGATCGAAAATGCGCTGGCGCCGGACAAGATCGTTTCACAAATCAGCGCGCTCGAGCGTCAGCGGCAAGTGCTCTACGTCGCCATCAGGGAATTGCGCGCCACCCACCAGAAGTTGCAACAGGGCGCCATGCCGGCAATCGGGAGTGGTTCACACGCTGCGGTGTCTGCGGCCTGACGTTTCGCTGATCGCACGATACCCTCTGGACGGCGCCTTCGGGCGCCGTTTTGCATTTTCCGTCCCCTGTTGGTCCGCTCTTGCCCAAGCGGATGCTAAAGGGCTTTGTGATCTTGACTTTCCCGTATATAGTATATATATAAACTAAATTGCCTGCAAGCGATGCACTGTCAACACGGTGTGGTGATCGACATTTGTCCTGTTGTCCATTGAAGCTGGGGTGTGTCCGCCACATAGTAGCCCCATGACAGGGATGTCGGGATGCCGTTTCTGCGCCGTATATTTGCAGTATGCCTTGCAAGGCGGCGAAGCGATTTGAAATCCAGGTGAGGAAGGACGTTTATGCCGGTCTATCAAGCGCCAGTTAGAGACAGCATGTTCCTGCTGAACGAGGTTTTCGGCTGGGATCGTTACAGCAACCTGCCCGGATTTTCAGACGCCCCGCCCGATGTCGTCGAAGCGATGCTGATCGAAGGGGCCAAGCTGTGCGAAGAGGTGTTGCAGCCGCTGAACCATTCCGGCGATCTGGAAGGGTGTACGCGCCATCCCGATGGCACGGTGACAACGCCAAAGGGGTTCAATGACGCTTACAAAGCCTATTCGGAAGGCGGCTGGATCGGCCTGGCGGCCAATCCCGACCATGGCGGTCAGGGGCTGCCCTATACGCTGGCCGGGATCATCAACGAATACTCGGCGTCGGCCAATATGGCCTTCACTATGTATCCGGGCCTGACGCAAAGCGCGATTGCCGCTATCGAAGAGCATGCATCGGACGAACTGAAGGCGCTTTACCTGCCGAAGATGATCTCCGGCGAATGGTCGGGCACCATGAACCTGACCGAACCGCATTGCGGCACCGACCTTGGCCTCCTGAAAACCAAAGCCATACCGAATGGCGACGGCACCTATGCTATCAGCGGGCAGAAGATTTTCATTTCCGCCGGCGAGCATGATCTCAGCGGGAATATTGTCCACCTGGTGCTGGCGCGCATTGAAGGTGCGCCGGAAGGGACGAAGGGTATATCCCTGTTCGTCGTACCCAAGCACATTCCCGGCGACAGCGGGCTTGCCAGCGAGATAAACGGGGTTTCCTGCGGCGCCATCGAACACAAGATGGGCATTCATGCCAATTCCACCTGCGTTATGAATTACGATGGTGCGAAGGGCTGGCTTATCGGCGAGGAAAACCGCGGCCTCAATGCCATGTTCGTGATGATGAACGAGGCCCGGCTCGGCGTTGCAAACCAGGGTCTGGCGCAGTCGGAAGCCGCCTATCAGAACGCGGTTCAATATGCGAAGGAGCGCCTGCAGGGACGTGCGCTGTCCGGTCCCAAACAGCCCGAGAAGCCGGCGGACCCGTTGCTGGTTCATCCCGACGTGCGGCGGATGCTTATGGAAATCCGCGCCTTTAATGAATCGGCCCGCGCATTCATGATGTATGCATCGCTGAAGGCGGATCTGGCACGCCGCTCGCCGGATGAGAAGCAGCGCGAGGAGGCCGACGATATTCTTGGGCTTCTCACGCCGGTATTGAAGGGCGTGCTGACCGACAAAGGCTTCGAGAACGCGGTCAAGGCGCAGCAGGTATTCGGCGGCCATGGCTATATCAAGGAATGGGGTATGGAGCAGTTCGTTCGCGATGCCCGTATCGCCATGATCTACGAAGGCGCCAACGGCATCCAGGCACTCGACCTGGTCGGCCGCAAGCTGGCGCGCAAGGGCGGCAAGACGGTCACCGCCTTCTTTAACGAGGTTGCTGCCAGTGTGAAGGATTGCAGCGCGGATGAGGCGTTGAAGCCCTACGCGGAACCGGTCGGGGCGGCGCTCGGCGATCTGCAGAAGGCGACGATGTGGTTCATGCAGAATGCCATGGCGAAACCGGACAATGCCGGCGCCGGTTCGACCGATTACATGCACCTGATGGGCCTCGTGGCGCAGGGCTACATGCTGCTGTTGATCGCCAAGGCAGCGCTGGCAAAGAAAGCCTCAGATGCGGACGCGGCCGTATGGATGGACGCCAAAATCCTGACCGCGAAATTCTTCATGGAGCGGATACTGCCCGAAAGCGCGGCGCATCTGGCGCGAATTTCCAGCGGCGCCGATACAATGATGGCGATGCCGGAAGAGGCATTCTAGGATAGACTGCAACATCCTGTCGGAATCCGGCATTTCGCGCCTGTCATGCCGTAACACCAAGCGTCCCGCTGAGGCGAGGCATAGTGGAGCAAATCATGCCCGAAGCCTTTATCTACGACGCAGTTCGCACACCACGCGGCCGTGGCAAGCCCGACGGGTCCCTGCATGAAGTATCGACGCTGGGTCTGGCTTCCGGGGCTTTGTCGGCCCTGCGGGACCGTAATGAACTGGATACCCATCTGGTCGATGATGTGGTGATGGGCTGCGTCGATCCGGTAGGCGAAGCCGGCGGCGATATCGCGCGCGCCGCTGCGCTAACCGCCGGCTACGGCGACCACGTGCCGGGCGTGCAGATTAACCGCTTCTGCGCTTCGGGTCTTGATGCGATCAACTTTGCCGCGGCGCAGGTCCTCTCCGGCCAGCACGACATGACGATCGGCGGCGGTGTGGAAAGCATGAGCCGCGTCGGCATCGGCGCCTCGGGCGGGGCATGGCCGGTTGATCCGCAGATTGCCGTGCCGACCTATTTCATGCCGCAGGGCGTATCGGCGGATCTCATCGCCACCAAATACGGTTTCTCCCGTGACGAATGCGACGCCTTCGCCGTCGAAAGCCAGAAGCGTGCTGGCAAGGCGTGGGAGGAAGGCCGCTTTTCGAAGTCTGTAGTTCCGGTGAAGGATTGCAACGGCCTGACCATCCTCGATCGCGATGAGCATATGCGCCCCACGACCGACATGCAGTCGCTGGCCTCGTTGAAGCCCTCGTTCCAGATGTTCGCAGAGCAGGGCGGATTTGGCGCGGTCGCCATACAGGCGCATCCGGAAGTTGAGGCGCTGAACCATGTGCATCACGCCGGCAATTCCTCCGGCATTGTCGATGGCGCGGCTGCCGTGCTGATCGGCAATGCGGAAGCCGGCAAGGCGGCGGGGCTGAAGCCACGCGCGAAGATTCGCGCCTTCGCCAACATCGGTTCGGAACCGGCGATCATGCTGACCGGTCCCGTCGATGTGACGAAGAAGCTGCTGAAGCGTTCGGGCATGGAGATAGATGACATCGACCTGTTCGAGGTGAACGAGGCCTTCGCCTCGGTGGTGCTGCGCTTCCTACAGGCGTTCGAGGTCGATCATGCAAAAGTCAATGTGAATGGCGGAGCCATCGCCATGGGCCATCCGCTCGGCGCAACCGGCGCCATGATCCTCGGTACCGTGCTGGACGAACTGGAGCGCACGGGCAAATCCACGGCGCTGATCACCCTGTGCATAGGCGTCGGGATGGGTACGGCAACCATCATCGAACGTATTTGAGCGGAGAGAAACGATGGACCTGAAAAACTTCCGCTTCGACACTGACGCCGACGGTATCGCCACCCTGACATGGGACATGCCGGATCGCTCGATGAATGTCATCACCCAGGAGGTGATGGGCGAACTCGATCAGGCGATTGACAGGGTGGCTGGTGACGAGGCCATCAAGGGATGCGTGATAACCTCCGGCAAGGATACCTTTTCCGGCGGTGCTGATCTCACCATGCTGGAAGGCTTCGGCGGTCTGTTCGCGCAGAAGGCGAATGCGGAAGGTTACGAAGCAGCGATGGAGTTTTTCTTCACCGCAACGCGCTCGCTGTCTCAGCTTTACCGGAAAATGGAAACCTGCGGAAAGCCCTTTGCCGCCGCGATAAACGGCGTATGCCTTGGCGGCGCTTTCGAGATGGTGCTGGCCTGCCATTATCGCGTCATGTCCGACAACGAGAAGGCGCGCGTCGGCCTGCCTGAGGTGAAAGTCGGACTGTTCCCCGGCGCTGGCGGAACGCAGCGCGTAGCGCGGCTCATGCAGACCGGCGATGCGTTGCAGATGCTGTTCAAGGGCGAGCAGCTCAAGCCGCAGCAGGCGAAACAGATGAACCTGGTGCATGAGCTTGCGCCCGCGGGAGATCTCGTCGCGAAAGCGAAAGCCTGGATTGCCGGCGGCGGCAAGGGCGTTGCGCCGTGGGACGAGAAGGGGTTCCGTGCCCCCTCGGGCCGGGTCTATTCGCCTGCCGGCATGATGGTCTGGCCGGCAGCCAACGCCATCTATCGCCGCGAGACGCAGGACAATTATCCGGCGGTGCGCGCCGTTCTGCAGACCGTCTATGAAGGCCTGCAACTGCCGATGGACCTTGCGCTGCAGGTGGAGAGCCGCTGGTTTGCGAAAATCCTGCGCTCGAAGGAAGCGCGGGCGATGATCCGTACCCTGTTCGTTTCCATGGGCGAGCTGAACAAGGGCGCACGGCGTCCAAAAGACATCGCGCCGTTCAAGCCGACGAAGGTCGGAGTATTGGGCGCTGGCTTCATGGGCGCGTCCATCGCCTATGTTACCGCGCTGGCCGGCATGCAGGTTGCGCTGATCGACAAGGACCAGGAGTCGGCGGACAAGGGCAAGCAGTTGTCGCACAAGCTGATGACCAGCCAGATCAATCGCGGCCGCGCCAAGACGGCCGATCGCGATGCGCTGCTGGAGCGCATCGAGGCGACGCCCGATTACAACAAGCTTGCCGGATGCGAACTTGTCATCGAAGCGGTGTTCGAGGATCGCGATGTGAAGGCCGCCGTGACGAAGCAGGCCGAAACGGTGCTCGGAAAGGATGCGATCTTTGCGTCCAACACTTCGACGCTGCCGATCACTTCGCTGGCGGAAAACTCGCAGAGGCCGGAGCAGTTCATCGGCATCCATTTCTTCTCGCCGGTGGAGCGCATGAATCTCGTCGAGGTTATCGTCGGCGAGCAGACCGGCGACAAGGCGCTTGCCGCGGCGCTAGATTTCGTGCGCGCCATTCGCAAGACGCCGATCGTGGTGAACGATTCGCGGGGCTTTTTCGCCAATCGCTGCGTGCTGAACTATGTCCGCGAGGGACATCTCATGCTGATCGAAGGTGTGCCGGCGGCGATGATCGAAAACCTGGCAAGGCAGGCCGGTATGCCGGTCGGTCCCCTGTCCCTGAATGACGAGATTGCCATCGACCTGGCCTGGAAGATTGTGCAGGCAGCGAAGAAGGACCTTGGTCCGCAGGCTATCGATCCCGAGCAGGAGGCCCTGCTCGACGCCCTGCTCAACAAGCATGGGCGGCAGGGGCGCAAGAACGGCAAGGGTTTCTACGACTATCCGGAGAAGGGACAAAAGAAGTTGTGGCCGGGCCTCGCTGACCTGCAGAGCGCAAAGCTCGATCCCGATTCCATCGACTGGAAGGACATCAAGGACCGGTTGCTGTTTACTCAATCGCTAGAAGCGGCGAAAACGGTGGAGGATCATGTCATTGTCGATCCGCGCGAGGCCGATGTCGGTTCGATCCTGGGCTTCGGCTTTGCGCCGTTCACCGGCGGCGTTCTGAGCCTGATCGACGGCATGGGCGTTGCGAACTTTGTCGCCCGGGCGAAGGAGCTGCAGGCAAAGTACGGCGAGCGTTTCGCGCCGTGCAAGCTGCTCATCGACATGGCTGCCAAGGGCGAGACCTTCTACGGACGCTTCGGGGCAAAGCAGAAGGCGGCGTAGTGCGCGCCGGGTTCAAGCCGTGAACCTCTGGTTTCGCATGCTGTGGCTGCTGCTGGCTTCGCCGTTCCGGGCGCGGCTTGAGCCGCCGTTCGGCGTGTCGCGTCTGAGCTTCCGTGTCTGGCCGAACGATCTCGACGTCAACATGCATATGAACAACGGCCGCTATCTTACCATCATGGACCTCGGCCGCTTCGATCTCATCCTGCGCATGGGGCTTTGGAAGGCGGCCCGCCGGCACGGATGGATGCCCGTCCTGTCGGCGGCGAATGTCATATTCCGCCGCGAGCTTCGGCCATTCCGCCGGTTCGTGCTGGAGACGAGAATCCTCTGGTGGTCCGGCACCCATATGCTGATGGAGCACAGGGTCCTGATTCCGGGCGCGGACGGCGGCGAACAGCTGGCTGCAAGGGCTGTCATGCACGGCGGGTTCTACCAGCGCGCCCGGCGCCGGTTC
Organism: Alphaproteobacteria bacterium; assembly: GCA_029979185.1. Taxonomy (GTDB): domain Bacteria; phylum Pseudomonadota; class Alphaproteobacteria; order Rhizobiales; family Beijerinckiaceae; genus Terripilifer. Next base: position 6,732 of record JAPOIA010000037.1, read on the forward strand.
GTGCCGATGAGCGAAGTTGCTGTTGAAATGGGCATCACGGTGGAAGAACAGCCGATGACAGTGGAAATCGAGACCATGCTGGCAGCGGCCCGCGGGCTGCGCGAAGCGGGAAAGGCCAGTGGTGTGCCCGGAGGGCAGCCCCCGGTCTTGTAATTCCCGGCTTTGCGTGTAGCTTGCGCCCGAAATCTGCCGCGGCGCGTGCTGCGGACGTTCAGCACCGGAGGATATGCCCATGAGCGCCAGGCTCTTCACGCCCCTGCAGATCGGCCCGATCGAGGTTCCCAACCGCATCGCCATTTCACCCATGTGCCAGTATTCGGCCATGGATGGAACAGCCAGCGACTGGCATCTGCAGCATGTCACGCGTTTTGCCATGTCGGGTGCGGGGCTAGCTGTTCTGGAAGCGACCGGCGTCGAGCCCATAGGGCGGATTTCCCCCGGTTGTCTGGGGCTCTATTATGACGAGAACGAGAAGGCGCTCGTGCCGGTTCTCGCCATGGCGCGCAAATATGCGCTGCCCGGATTCAAGCTTGGCATCCAGATCTGCCATGCCGGGAGAAAGGGCTCGACGCCGCTGGCCTGGGACCGGTCCTCCCCTTATCAGCCGCCTGAGCGGGGCGGGTGGGAAACCATCGGCCCGTCGCCTCTGTCGTTCCAGGAAGGCGTGCCGCCGCCGCGGGAAATGACCGGGGAGGATATCGCGCGGGTCATCGCGGCATTTGCACAGTCCGCGCAACGCGCCGTGCGCGCCGGGTTCGACCTGATCGAAATTCACGCCGCCCATGGCTATCTCATCCACCAGTTCCACTCGCCGCTGTCCAACAAGCGCAACGACGAATGGGGCGGCGATGCAGAACGGCGCCTGCGGTTCCCGCTGGCGGTGGCCGAAGCCGTTCGTACAGCGGTGCCTTCGCATGTCGCCCTGGGCGCGCGCATCACCAGTACAGATTTCGACGAGGCTGGCCTGAATGTCGACGATGCGGTGCGGTTGGCCGGCGAATTGAAGGCGCGCGGTCTCGACTATGTCTGCGTCAGCTCCGGCAATATCATCGCCGGCGGTCGCCCTGCGACAGGGCCGGGCTTTAATATCGAGCGGGCGGCGAAAGTGAAGGCCGAAACCGGCATCGTTACGCGCACGGTCGGCTATATCGCCGGGCCGCAGATGGCCGAGGAGGCTGTCGCCAGCGGCAAGGTCGACCAGGTGGCGCTGGGCCGGGCGTTTCTCGACGACGCCAACTGGGGCTGGCATGCGGCGGAAGTGCTGGGTGCCGACCTTGCGCCGCCACCGCAATACATGCGCGTCAAGCCGGGTTCGTGGCCGGGCAACAATGATTCCCGCGCCTGTTGATGCCGGTTGGTTGAAAGCTATTCCGCCGCGCGCTGCACGATCCGCCACTGGCTCAGCAGCGCGCGCAGCGCTGCCGGACGCACCGGCTTGTTCAGCATTGTCACCTCATGGGTGGCAGCCAGATCACGCACCTCCTGCGAGTGATCGGCGGTGATCAGCACAGCCGGAATCTCGATGCCGACAGCTTCACGCAGGGCGCCGATTGCCTCAATGCCGGTTCCCTTGTCGAGGTGATAGTCGGCGATAATGGCGTCCGGTACCTCACCGGTATGTGTCACCGCTTCGAGCGCCGAGTGGATATCAGCAACGCCGCTGAACCGGCATCCCCAACCGGCAAGCAGGGCATCAAGGCCGTGCAGGATGCTTGGCTCATTGTCGATTGCCAGAATGCGCATGCCTGCAAGCGGATGCGCCATGGCATCCCTGGCGCTTGCAACGGCGGCCAGTTCCACCGGAGCGGCGAGTGCTTTTGGAACCGTGATGGAGAAGATGGAGCCGCGGCCCGGCCTGGAGCGCAGTTCCACCGGATGGTTCAGCGCCTTGCTGATGCGCTCCACGATCGACAGTCCCAGTCCAAGCCCCGGCGCTTTCCGCGAGGAGGTGGACAATCTTTCGAATTCTCGGAAGACGGTCTTCTGCATCGCTTCGGGGATGCCCGGACCGGTGTCGGCAACGTCGATGCGAATGTTTGCACCGCGTCTACGGCAGCCGACGAGCACCTTGCCGGTGCTCGTGTATTTCAGCGCATTGGATATCAGGTTCTGCAGCAGCCGGCGCAGCAGCCTCCGGTCCGAGTGTACGTGCAGCCTACAGGGGCAGACAATCAGTTTCAGGCCGGCTGCCCGCGCTATTGGCGCAAATTCAACCTGCAATTGTTCGAACAGCGGCATCAACGGGAATGTCGTGATCTCGGTTTTCATGGCGCCGGCATCGAAGCGCGAAATGTCCAATAGAGTGGTCAGAATTTCTTCCACTGACTGCAGCGACAGGTCGAGATTGTCGAGGAGCTCGGAATTGCTGATGCCGGCTCGAGCCGCCGTGTCGCCATCGCTCGCTTTCTGCCGTTCGACGAGAGAGGTCGCATACAGGCGTGCGGCATTAAGTGGTTGCAGAATGTCGTGGCTGGCTGCAGCAAGAAAACGGGTCTTTGAAATATTGGCTTCGTCGGCCAGCGACTTGGCGGCGGCCAGTTCTCCGTTGAGTTGCTGCAACTGTTCCGTGCGCTCGCGAACGCGCTTTTCGAGCGCCTCTTCCGTTGCGACTGCCTGCGTCACGTCCGTGTAAGTGGTGACAAGGCCACCGTCGGGCATGCGCGCCGAGCGCACCTCGATAACGCGGCTGCCCGGATGCAGGCGCAGACGCATGGGTTCGCGCTCGTTCACCAGCAATTCCAGCCGCGCGCCGATATGATCGTCCATACCGCCCGGTCCGTAAATTCCGCGCATGGCGTTGAAGCGCACAAGTTCCTCCAGCCCCATCCCAGCGCGCAGCATGTCCTTGGGCAGGCCGAACAGATCGGAAAACTCGCGGTTCCAGCAAACCAGCCGCAGATCGTGATCGAATACGGTTATGCCCTGGCGGGCGTGATCGAGCGCGTGTTGCAGCAGGTCGCGATTCTGCTGGAGGTTGGCGGATGCTTCGTCCAGCAGCACCAGCGCAGCGTCGCGCGACAGGGAGCTGCGGCTCAGGAGCAGCGACAGCACGAGGCGCGACGAGGCCGCACCGATGCCGGAGGCCAGCAGATGCTCGGCGAAGCGGACGAGCTGGATATCGCTTTCCTGTTCCGGCGCATAGTCCATGCCGCGTGAGCGCTGAAACTTTTCGAAAGCCTCGCGGGTGTGATCGGCGCCGAGATAGCGGGCTATGGTGTTTTCCAGTTCTCCCGCTGCAATTCCAGCGCTCCATAACCGCAAGGATTGCGCCATCGACACCGGATCGCGCCCGATAAAGATATTGGCCTGCAGGCGTTCGATTGGTGCGGCGCTGCGGGTCAGCGAAAAGCCGATATAGGCAAGTATGTTGGCGCCAAGCGAAAAGACGACGCCGTGTACCAGTTGCGGCATGCTGACGCCGAACAGCGCTGTCGGCTTCAGCGGCGCGATGCCCATCGGACCGTAGGTGACCAGTGCGGCAATCGTCGTCGAGGCGGATTCAAGCGATGGCAGCAGCAGAGTGTAGACCCACAGCGAAATGCCGGCCAGGAGGCCTGCCATGGCTCCGCGCGCATTGCCGCCGCGCCAGAACAGTCCGCCAAAGAATGCCGGAGCAATTTGCGCAATGGCTGCGAAGGACAACAGGCCGATGGAGGCAAGGGCCGCATCGCTGGACATGTTGAGATACAGGAACGCCAGTGCGAGTATCAGGACGATGGCGATGCGCCGGATCAGCAGGATCTGGGCGGCGGGATTGCCGGCTTCAAGGTTGCCGCGCTTTGCGTGGCGGCGCAGAATCACCGGCATCGCCAGATCGTTCGATACCATGATCGACAAGGCGATAGCGGCGACGATAACCATTGCGGTCGCCGCCGACAGGCCGCCGATCATGGTAATGATCGTTATCGTCGTATTGTGCGCCAACAACGGCAGTGCAAGCACCGTGAGGTCGCGGTCGATCGTGCCGGGAGCGAATTTCAGCAGTCCCGCGATGGCCAGCGGCACGACGAAAACATTGATCAGCAACAGGTACAGCGGAAACAGCCATACCGCCGTGCGTACATCCTGCTCGTTACGGTTCTCAACTACGGCGACATGAAACTGCCGGGGCAACAGGATAATGCAGCAGGCGGCCAGCAGGGTCGTGGTAATCCAGACTTCCGGGTCCGGCTGCTTGCTCAGGACGGCCTTTATGTCCGGCGTTGCATTGGCAAGTGTGTTCAGATCCGCCAGACCGTCGAACATCCACCAGGTGACGAAGATGCCGACAGCCAGGAAGGCTGCGAGCTTGACGACCGACTCCATCGCAATCGCCAGCACCAGGCCGTCCTGATTTTCTGTCGCGTCAATGTGCCGGGTTCCGAACGCCATTGCGAAACCTGCGAGCAGCACGGCGACAGCCAGCGACAGCGCCATGGGCGCCTGAGGCAGCGCGACCACTTTGCCGGCATCGATGGACTGCAGGACCATCGTCATGGAGGATGCGACAGCCTTGAGCTGCAGCGCGATATAGGGAAGCACGCCGATCACGGCTATGATCGCGACCAGCGCCGCCACCTGTTCCGACTTGCCATAGCGTGATGCAACAAAGTCGGCCACGGAAGTGATATTCTGTCCCTTTGCCAGGCGGACGATGCGCAGGATGAGGGGGAACAGCAGGCCAACGACGATGATCGGGCCGATATAGATGGGTAGAAAGTCCAGCCCGCCTGAGGAGGCCAGGCCGACCGAACCGAAGAAAGTCCAGGACGTGCAATAGACAGCCAGTGTGAGGGCGTAAATGACCGGCCGCAGCCTGGAGCCCATCAGGCGCTTGCCGTGACGGTCGCCGTAGAATGCCACCGCGAACAGGGTGCAGACGTAGGCCAGGCCAATGAAGACTGCCAACCAGCCAGCGTTCATCTCGAGTACCTCATTGCACTTCTTGCCTCATCGCACGTTTCCCTCAATGCAGGGTCAGTCGCACAATCGTTCCAAAACGGTCTCGATACAGACAGTTTGCCTGACAGGCAGCTGTTCCGGGTGCGACATTGACCGGTCCCCAGCTGCGACATGCGCCGCCGCCACATTTACTGTAACACGGGTTTCCCGAAACGGGATTGCAGCTTTGGTTGTAAACCCTTTGGCCTGTGACGGACGGCGTGCCTTTGCGCTTCAGTTCAGGGAAAGCAAAGCTGCATTTGGCTTGACTTATCGCGTATTTCGGATTGTGCTGCGCGCGCAAATGTTGCTGCACATATTCGAAATTTCAATTGTGCAATAAGGGGAGTTTGGCCATGCTGAAAGAATTCAAGGAATTCGCGCTCAAGGGCAACGTGATGGATCTCGCCATTGGCGTAATCATCGGCGCGGCATTTTCAAAAATCATTGCCTCTTTGGTCGCCGATATCATCATGCCGATCGTCGGCGCCATTACCGGCGGAATTGATTTTTCGAACAAGTTCACGGTCCTCAGCGGCAACGTAACGGCGACATCGCTGGTTGAAGCGAAGAAGCAGGGCGCTATCCTGGCCTGGGGCAATTTCGCTACCGTGGCCGTGGATTTCCTGATCATCGCCTTCATCCTGTTCCTTGTGGTCAAGGGCATCAATTCGATGAAGCGCAAGGAAGAGCCCGCCGAGCCGGAAGCGCCGCCGCGCAACGAAGTGCTTCTGGAGCAGATCCGCGATTTGCTGGCCAAGAAGTAGCATCCCCAACGCCCGCCGTTCGCCTGCGGGTGGATGGCGAGCCTGGCGCGTTCCAGAAAAGATCAAGAACCAAAACAAAAACGCAGCGGACAGTAGCCGCTGCGTTTTTGTATTTCCCGGATTGGACCGCTGTGCCGCCCTATTCGGCTGCGACCGGTCCGAATGCAATGGCGTGGGCCGGAACGGGCTCGAACAGCGGTATTCCGAGCTTGGCCCAGACGGTTGTCATCGCTTCCACAAGCGCCCTGATATGTTCGTCTGTATGCCGCGGGGTCGGCGTTATCCGCAAGCGTTCCGTGCCGCGAGCGACCGTCGGATAGTTGATCGGCTGAATGTAGATGCCGTGCTCTTCAAGCAGAAGATCGCTGGCTTCCTTGCATAGTTCCGCATCGCCGACGAATACCGGCACGATGTGTGACGGGTTGGGCATGACCGGGATGCCGGCTTCCTCGAGTGCAGCCTTGGTCAGTGCAACTTGCTGCTTCTGCCCCTCGCGCTCGACGCGGGAAGTCTTGAGGTGGCGGACTGCAGCCTGGGCCGCGCAGGCTATTGCCGGCGGAAGTGCCGTTGTGAAGATGAACGACGGCGCATAGCTGCGAACGGCGTCAATCAGATTGGCGTCGGCTGCGATATAGCCGCCGAGCGTGCCGAACCCCTTCGCCAGCGTGCCCTCGATGATATCGATCTGGTCCATTACGCCTTCGCGCTCGCAAATACCGCCGCCATGCGGGCCATACATTCCGACCGCATGGACTTCGTCGACATAGGTGAGGGCGTTGTAGTGCTTCGCCAGTTCGGCAATCCGCGCTACGGGAGCGATATCGCCGTCCATCGAATAAAGGCTTTCGAAGACGACCAGCTTGGCGCGTTCCTTTCCAGCGGCCTTGAGCAGTTCCTCAAGGTGTGCGGTGTCGTTGTGGCGGAATATCTGCTTGGTGGCGCCGGAGCGCTTCACACCCTCGATCATGGAATTATGGTTGAGGGCGTCGGACAGGATCAGGCAATCGGGCAGCAGCTGGCCGATGGTTCCGATGGCTGCCAGATTGGAAATCCATCCGGAGGTGAAGGCCAGGGCGGCCTGCTTGCCATGCAGATCGGCAAGCTCTTCCTCAAGCTGGACCAGCGGATGGTTGTTGCCGGAAATATTGCGGGTGCCGCCTGCGCCTGCGCCGTATTTCTGCGCAGCTTCGGTCATGGCAGCGATCACTTCCGGATGCTGCCCCATGGCGAGATAGTCGTTGGAACACCAGATCGTAACATTGCGGGCGGCGCCACCCTTGCTGTCAGGATGCCAGACGGCTTCCGGGAACCGGTCGGGCGTGCGTTCCAGATCGGCAAAGATCCGGTAGCGCCGTTCATCCCGCAGGCGTCCAATGGCCTGATCGAAATATCGCCTGTAATCCATTCCCTTCCGGTCCCTTGTCACGTCCGGGCCATAGTCGACTGGTCTGGTACCGGAACTACCGTCATCAGGTCACAGCCGCTAAGCACCATTCTTCTCTCACCCCGGGGTATTCCAGTGCCCGGACATCATATCCGCAATCCGGCGAATACGAGGCTTCAGGAACTTTAGAAGCTCTCTAATACCCTGTTTTTTCCCACCTTGCGAGTGGCAGAAAGTCTCATTCTTAAAGTATGGCCCGAATTCCGAATTTGAGCCAGATCATAATCATTCAAAATTTTATATATTTCAATTCCAACTTGACAGGGAGCCGGGTTTAAAGCGCAATATTACCGAAATATCGGGTATTTTGCTCAGCTTAAGGCCTAATTGGCCGTAAAGAACAAGGTTTGGGGGTGAGCCGGCAGAAAAAGACCGGCGATGCGTATAGCCAAGGAGTTCGATTATGGACAAGCTTCTTAAAGTTTTTGTATGCAAACTGGCC
>JAPOIA010000379.1 GCA_029979185.1 Alphaproteobacteria bacterium
GTGCCTACTGCCGCTGGGCCGGAAAGCGACTGCCCACCGAGAGTGAATGGGTATCTGCCGCTTACACCGAGCAACGCCTCTCACCCCCCGCGCCGTTTGAGAGGGGAAAAACCTACCCCTTCCCCACCGGAAACTCCCCGGCCGGCGCTAACTGTCTCAACGTATGCGGGGATCATCCGGCAGTACCCGTTGCCCATCTCCTGGACCATGGCGCCGGTCACACGCCGGCTGCGACGACCACGCGCGGTGTCAATGGCCTTTACGACATGGGTGCCAATGTCTGGGAATGGGTTGAGATCGAGGATACGGAAAACAAAGGTACTCGGGGTGGGAGCTGGTGGTATGGAGCCCGGCAAATGCAGGCGGATTATGTCGCCCGAAAACCGCGAGACATGGCGGTGGTTTACATCGGTTTTCGATGCGTGCGCTAGCTCGCGGCGCTTACAGGCTTTAGAACTCCCTTGAAAAAGTTTGAAAGCCCGTCGCAGTCGTCCAACGGCAAGACGGACGCTACATACTGATCAGGCCGGACAATAATGATACATCCGCGCTCTTTATCAATGCCGCGCATGTCGTAGATATGCTTGCCCAATCGATGGTCCACACAAAAC
>JAPOIA010000380.1 GCA_029979185.1 Alphaproteobacteria bacterium
CGCAAAAACCCTGATGTTTGAGGGTGTTCCCACCTACCCCCAGGCAGACCGATTTTGGGCCGTAATCGCAAAACACCAAGTCAATTTGTTTTTCACTGCCCCCACCGCGATCCGCGCGCTTCACAGCCTCGGCGACGCCTGGGTCACGTCTCAAGACCGCAGCTCGCTGCGCATCATTGGTTCGGTGGGAGAACCCATCAATCCCGAAGCGTGGGAGTGGTATCACCGTGTAGTGGGTGAAAGTCGCTGTCCGATTGTCGATACCTGGTGGCAAACGGAAACCGGGGGAGTGATGATCACGCCGCTCCCCGGTGCGCATGCCCTGAAACCGGGCTTCGCCAGTTATCCCTTTTTCGGTGTTGAGCCCGCCCTGCTCGATGAAAGCGGGAACGAGATAGAGGGCGCTGGGGCGGGCTATCTGGTAATCAAGCGAAGCTGGCCGGCCCAGATCAGAACCGTTTTCGGTGACCACCAGCGCATGATCGATACCTATTTCACCGCGTATCCGGGGTACTACTTTACCGGTGATGGCGCCTTGCGAGACGAGGACGGCTACCTTCGGATTACGGGTCGCGTGGATGACGTATTGAAT
>JAPOIA010000381.1 GCA_029979185.1 Alphaproteobacteria bacterium
GTTCCGATCGGCTCGGCGCCACACGGCGTCGCGGAACTCGGGGTCCGCCGCGACGCCCGCGCGCGCCGCGCGGTTGGCCGCGAGCGAAGAAGCGCGCGCCGCCGGGGATGACGAGGCGTCCGCCGCGTCCAAAGACGACGCGACGTCGTGCACCGGAGAGGTCTTGGCGAGCTCTTGCGCGACGGAAGCCGCCGTCTCGGACCGCTTCGCGTCTTCGGACGCGGCGCTCGCCGCCGCCGCCGCCGCCGCCGCCGCCCGCGGCCCCCTCGTGGCCTCTCCCAGCCCGTCCCCGCCGGACCCGACGAGCACGGCGCCCGACGCCGAGCCGAGTCCGGCGCGGTCCGCGAGCGTGCGCGAGCGCGTGTCGCGAAGGGAGGCGGCCAAGGGGGAGACCGCGTCTCGCCGGTTCGCCGCGATGTCCTTGTCTCGGCGATATTTGGCGCGACGCGAGGACCCGTTCCGCGGCGAGACGGCATGCCCGTACGCGCCGAAGGAGGGACCGGCGTAGAACGCGCCTCCGCCGTGAACGCCGCCGCCGCCGGCGCGAGGGAACCAGCCCGCCGGCGGCGACGGAGGGTACATGCCATCGGC
>JAPOIA010000382.1 GCA_029979185.1 Alphaproteobacteria bacterium
CCCGCAGATTCGAGCCGCCGCCGCGGCGTTCAACGCGTCGAGCGCGTCCCCCCTGAAAGGCGACGCCGCCGCGAACCGCAATCCCGAAAACGCGGAGGCGTTTTCGTCGCGGCTCGCCGCGGCGACCGACCCGCGCGGATCCAAGACCTCGGTCCCGTTCCGGCCGAAGACGCGCGCGGCGAAGGGTGTGCCGCCGGCCGTCTCCGACGAGGAGAAGCTGCTGCGTGAGGTGGAGGCGAGTCTGGCGCGAACCGGGCTCGCGGGGACGGCGGCAGACGCCGCGCGCCGCGCCGCCGCCGCCGCCGCCGCCGTCGCGGGAGGCATTGCCGGCGGCTTGCGCTCGGCGGGCGCATCTCCCGTCGCCGCCGCGCGCCGCCGCCGCGCCGGGTCCCTCCGCGGGTCCCCCTTGGCCGCCGCCGCCGAGAGGGCGGCGGCGTCGTCCCCCGACTCGTCGGCGACGTCGGGGAGCGAACGAGGCGCTTCCGTCACGAACGAGAGCGTGAGCGTGTTTAGCCACGGGATCAAGACCCCGACCGGGGAGGAGGCGACGAGTCGACCGAGTGAACGAGTCACTTCGAAGGCGGATGGCG
>JAPOIA010000383.1 GCA_029979185.1 Alphaproteobacteria bacterium
GGAGAAAAATGTTAAATCTTATTTGAATAGTATTAAAGCAAAAACCTCTTTAGTCATAGCTCATAGACTGAATCTTATTAGAGATAAAGATAAAATTATAGTGTTAAAAGATGGAAGATTAATCGAATCAGGCACCCATAGTGAATTGATTAATAATGAGAATGAATATTCTAAAATTTTTGCTTTTAATAAACAATTTTACCTAAGTTAGAATCTTGTTGTTTTCTCTTAACAATGTATAATCCATTGTTTATCGGGGTGTAGCGCAGCTGGTAGCGCACCTGTTTTGGGAACAGGGGGTCGGAGGTTCGAGCCCTCTCACCCCGATATTTAATTACCAGAAATAAAAATTTCTATCTTTTTGTTTTTAATGAAAGCATTTCTTTCAACCTTGGGCATTGCGATTAAAGATGTAGAAAAAGCATCACAGAATATGGGATCTTTTGATACCACTGATAAAGTAGTATCTTCGTATCCAACAAACACTTTTTCTTTAAAATTATAAATATGACTAGTATTTTTTTTGCTAATATTTATTTTTTTTGATTTTTTAGAGGAGGTTGAAATAGATTTATTATTTAGGAGAATT
>JAPOIA010000384.1 GCA_029979185.1 Alphaproteobacteria bacterium
TGGACGACCGTCCTGCTGCGCAGGTCGTTGGCGACGAGGGTCTGATGAGTCTCGGCCAATCCGAGCTCCCACGGCAGACCGGCGTGCTTGATGGAAGTCCACTTGGCCGCACCGGTCCCTCCATCGTGTCCAGAGATGAGCACGTGGTCTGCGTGGCCCTTGACCACCCCAGACGCCACGACGCCGACGCCGTTCTCGCTGACGAGCTTGACTGACACGCGAGCAGCAGGGTTGGAGCTCTTCAGATCGTAGATCAGCTGGGCCAGATCCTCGATGGAGTAGATGTCGTGGTGCGGGGGTGGGGAAATGAGGCCGACGCCCGGCGTGGACTTCCTGGTCTTGGCGATGTCGCCGTGGACCTTGACGCCCGGCAGCTCACCGCCCTCGCCGGGCTTGGCGCCCTGCGAGATCTTGATCTGCAGCTCGTCCGCATTGGTCAGGTAGTTGGCGGTGACGCCAAACCTTCCCGAGGCGATCTGCTTGATGGCCGACCTCATGGGGTTCTGCGAGCCGTCCTCGTTCGGCTGGAGCCTCCTCGGGTTCTCGCCTCCCTCTCCGGTGTTGGACTTTCCACCGAGGGTGTTCATGG
>JAPOIA010000385.1 GCA_029979185.1 Alphaproteobacteria bacterium
CGGGCGGCGGGGAGGAGGACGTAAACGAGGAGGTTGTCGTTTACGTCATGGACTCGCTCGGGGAGAGGCTGTGCGAGGGGTGCAAGCGCGGGTACGTGCTCCGCTTCGACGGGTCGTCGTCGCCCGCGTGCGGCGGCGGCGGCGGCGGCGGCGGCGCGGCGGCGGCGGCGCGATACATCGGCGAGGTGTTACCGTCGCGGCTTCTGCGGCAGATCGGCGCGGACGTGGCCGCGTACGCGTCCGGGGCGAAGGGCGCGAGCGAGCCGTCGCCGGAGCAGCTCATGCGCAGGCTCCAGATCGAGTTTCACAGGGTGCGGAGGGGATAGTCGGACGACCGTGGTTTAATGTCAAGTCGACGGCACACGGTGGCCAACTGAAATCGTCTCGACGACAGCTCCTAACAGCAATTAGCAATTCCCAACAGCGCGCGCGGTTGAGAAACGGCGACTTTTGCCGGTCGGAAAGGACGCCGTCGCGGGAAAATCCGCGGTCGAGATCCCATGCGTGCCAACTCAGCAGTTCACTGGCAACAAATTAACTCGACTTTCAGGGTTCGCCGCGCTAAATTCGCGTCCCTTCAATCCAAAC
>JAPOIA010000386.1 GCA_029979185.1 Alphaproteobacteria bacterium
AGCAGATCGCCATCGTCAACCAGAAGGTGGGACCGGATGACCACGTCATCTGCGCGCTGTCCGGAGGCGTGGACTCCGCGGTGGCCGCGACGTTGGTGCACAAGGCCATCGGCGACAGGCTGCACTGCTGCTTCGTGGATAACGGCCTGCTGCGGTACAAGGAGGGTGAACGCGTGATGAAGATGTTCAAGGACCACCTGCACCTCCCGGTGACCAAGATCGACGACTCGGCCAGGCTCCTCGCCAAGCTCAAGGGCGTGACGGACCCGGAGAAGAAGCGCAAGACCATCGGCGCGCAGTTCATCGAGGTCTTCAAGGAGTACAAGGACGACGTGGAGAAGAAGACTGGCGTGAGGCCCAAGTTTTTGGTGCAGGGTACCTTGTACCCGGACGTGATCGAATCGTGCCCCCCGCCGGGCTCGGACCAGAAACACTCGCACACCATAAAGTCGCATCACAACGTCGGGGGCTTGCCCAAGGAGCTCGGGTTCGAGCTCGTCGAGCCCCTGCGCATGCTCTTCAAGGACGAGGTGCGCAAGCTCGGATTGCTCATGGACGTGCCGCAGGCTTTCATCTCGCGACACC
>JAPOIA010000387.1 GCA_029979185.1 Alphaproteobacteria bacterium
TGAGCGCTGCGGCTGGCGCTGCGTACGCTGCCGCGAATGGCCGATCGGTGTCGGCGGGATCGGACGTCTGGCTCCGCCTGGATGACGACCGGGTAGACTGGTACAACGTCCGCGACCTTGACCGGGACTGCTTCGGCGGGCCTGTGGGCGGTGCGAACGGCGAGCTGCGACCGAACTCCGCGTACGTGCTCTTCTACGAGCGCACTGACGTCGCGGACGTCTGCCGAGCCGCCACGGCGGAGGCAACAGGGAGCATTCCCGAGGCATCCGCTTTGGCGGCCGAGCTGACGCGCGCGCGCGCCGCCGCCGCCGCCGCCGCCGCCGCGGGGAGGAGGGACGGCGCAACGGCGATGGAAGTGTCGCCGAAGGCGCCGAACGCGGCAGCCCACCTGCACGAGCATCTGGTACTCGATGGCTCCTCAACGTCTGCGTGTGAGGCGCGCGAGCTTGCCAATCTGGATGCCAGCCTCGCGCACTGGAGCGTCGTGTGCGACTCGGAGTACATTGGCTGTGGGCTCGTGGCGTGCCTGAACGCCGCCGCTCGGCTGAGGTTGCGTTGGAGCGCTGCGGAGGCGCGTCCGA
>JAPOIA010000388.1 GCA_029979185.1 Alphaproteobacteria bacterium
TCATGCTCGAGCACGTGGATCTTTGCGCGCGTGAGCAACTCCTCGCGGCGCAGGAGCATGCGCATCTGCGCGTCGGTGAGATCGGCGTGCTGCTGCGGCGGCGGCGGCTTCGACGTCGCGGACGACCCGTCGGCGGCGGCGGTGGACGCATCGGCACCGCTCGATGCGGCGTCGGACGATGGACTTGCCGCACCGGAGGCTGCGTTCGAGGCCGCGGCCGAAGTGGGGCTTCCTCCATTCGCCGCGGCGGCGGCGGCGGCGGCGGCGGCGCGCTGCTGGTTCTGCGGCGGGGGCGGCGGGGGAAGGCCCGCCGCCTGCTTGCGCATCTCGAGCATGGTCGCCATGAGCTCCCGCGCGCGCTTCTTCTCGTTCTCGTGCTGGGCCTGGTCTGCGAGCGCGCGCTGCAGCCCCTTGTACGCCTGCTGGGCGGCGGACGCGAGGTCCTCGTTGCCCAGCGTGCGCTTCGCGGACGCGCGCGCCTTCTCCATGGTGCACACGATGCGCCCGTAGATCCAGTCGAGGACGAGGCCGGAGCACTCCGCGTCGTTCTCGACGCGGTACGGCTGCCCGTCTTCGCCGA
>JAPOIA010000038.1 GCA_029979185.1 Alphaproteobacteria bacterium
AAGGGTATCCTGATCAACATCTTCGGCGGCATCATGCGCTGTGACGTCATCGCCGAAGGGGTGATCGCCGCGGTGAAGGAAGTCGGCCTGCAGGTTCCGCTGGTGGTTCGCCTTGAAGGCACCAACGTCGACCTCGGCAAGGAAATCATTTCTAAGTCCGGTCTCAACGTCATCCCGGCGGACGATCTCGACGACGCCGCCCAGAAGATTGTCAAAGCTGTGAGGGAGCAGGCCTGATGTCCGTATTGATCGACAAGAACACCAAGGTCATCTGCCAGGGCTTTACCGGCAAGAACGGCACCTTCCATTCCGAGCAGGCCATCGCCTATGGCACCAAGATGGTCGGCGGCACGACGCCGGGCAAGGGCGGCATGACGCATATCGGCCTTCCCGTCTGGGATACCGTCATGGAAGCCAAGCAGGCCACCGGTTGCGATGCTTCGGTCATCTACGTTCCGCCGCCGTTTGCGGCGGATGCGATCTGCGAAGCGATCGATGCGGAAATAGAACTGATCGTTTGTATCACCGAAGGCATCCCGGTTGCCGACATGGTGAAAGTGAAGCGTTCCCTGTCCGGTTCGAAGTCGCGGCTCATCGGCCCGAACTGCCCCGGCGTGATGACCGCCGGCGAGTGCAAGATCGGAATCATGCCCGGCAACATCTTCAAGCCCGGAAATGTCGGCATCGTGTCCCGCTCGGGCACGCTGACCTATGAAGCCGTTTTCCAGACGACCGCGGAAGGCCTCGGCCAGACATCGGCTGTCGGCATCGGCGGCGATCCCGTTAAAGGCACCGAGTTCATCGACGTGCTGGAGATGTTCCTTGCCGACGACGCCACCGAATCGATCATCATGATCGGCGAAATTGGCGGCTCAGCGGAAGAAGATGCGGCCCAGTTCCTGAAGGACGAGGCAAAGCGCGGACGCAAGAAGCCTATGGTGGGCTTCATCGCAGGGCGTACCGCTCCTCCCGGCCGCCGCATGGGTCATGCTGGCGCCATCATCTCCGGCGGCAAGGGCGGTGCGGAAGACAAGATCGCAGCGATGGAAGAAGCGGGCATCCGTGTATCGCCGTCGCCGGCCCGTCTTGGCCGCACGCTTTCCGAACTGCTGAAGGGCTGATTCAGATAGACGAAAAAATATGCGTGGCGATACCTCGCCGCGCCTTTCGCCACAGTGCCATCAAATTGCATCCCTAGAGCGGCGCGATGTTGGCATTCTTTATCGGCAGGTGAACTGATGGCACGCCAGGATTCGAACGAGACTTTTCTCCGGACTTCGTTTTTGTATGGCGGCAACGCCACCTATATCGAGGAACTGGAAGCCCGCTATCGCCGCGATCCCCAAAGCGTCGATCCCGAATGGCGCGAGTTCTTCAACTCGATTGGCGAGAGCGACAGTGGCCTGGTGGACCGCAAGCCGTCGTGGAGCAATCCGTCATGGCCGGTGCCTGCGAATGGAGAGCTTGTCTCTGCCCTCGACGGCAATTGGCAGCAGCTCGAAAAGGCGCTAGGCGAAAAGGTTTCCACCAAGGCCAAGGGCGGCGCTCCTGCCACCAGGGAGGAAATCCTGCGCGCGACCCGCGACAGCGTTCGCGCGCTGATGCTGATTCGCGCCTATCGCATGCGCGGTCACCTGCATGCCGATCTCGACCCGCTTGGTCTGGAGCCGCGCGGCGATCACGAAGAACTGCACCCCTCGAACTACGGCTTTACCGAAGCCGACTACGACCGCAAGATTTTCATCGACCATGTTCTGGGCCTCGAATATGCGACAATCCCGGAAATGCTCGCCATCCTCCGTCGCACCTATTGCGGCACGATCGGCTTCGAATTCATGCATATGTCCGATCCGGCGGAAAAATCGTGGATGCAGGAGCGCATTGAGGGACCGGACAAGGAGATCACCTTCACACCGGAAGGCAAGCGCGCCATTCTGACCAAGCTGGTCGAAGCAGAAGGCTTCGAGAAGTTCTGCGATCTGCGCTATCGCGGCACCAAGCGTTTCGGCCTCGACGGCGGCGAATCAATGGTTCCCGCCCTCGAACAGATCATCAAGCGCGGCGGCGCCCTTGGGCTTGAAGAAATCGTCATCGGCATGCCCCATCGCGGTCGACTGAATGTTCTGGCCAACGTCATGGGCAAACCGCACCGCGCCATCTTCCACGAATTCAAGGGCGGTTCCTTCACGCCAGACGAGGTGGAAGGTTCGGGCGACGTCAAGTATCACCTCGGCGCTTCCTCGGACCGCGAGTTCGACGCCAACAAGGTGCATCTGTCACTGACCGCCAATCCTTCGCATCTTGAAATCGCCGATCCGGTGGTGCTCGGCAAAGTCCGCGCCAAGCAGGACCAGCTGAACGACATCGTCGAGCGCTCCAAGGTTCTGCCTCTGCTGATCCACGGCGATGCGGCTTTCGCCGGTCAGGGCGTTGTTGCCGAATGTTTCGGCCTGTCGGGCCTGAAGGGTCACCGCACTGGCGGGTCGATCCACTTCATCGTCAACAACCAGATCGGCTTCACGACCTATCCGCGCTATTCACGGTCTTCGCCCTATCCGTCCGATGTGGCGAAGATGATCGAGGCGCCGATTTTCCACGTCAACGGCGACGATCCGGAAGCGGTGGTTTTTGCGGCGAAGGTGGCGATCGAATTCCGCCAGCGCTTCCACAAGCCTGTCGTCATCGACATGTTCTGCTATCGGCGCTACGGCCACAACGAAGGCGACGAGCCGGCGTTTACCCAGCCGCTGATGTACAAGAAGATCCGCAACCACGTCACGACTCAGGAAATCTATTCCAAAAAGCTCGTCGAAGAGGGGGTGATTACGGCAGGTGAAGTGGACAAGATCCGCGCTGACTGGCGTTCGCGCCTCGATGCGGAATTCGAGGCCAGCCAGTCCTACAAGCCGAACAAGGCCGACTGGCTCGATGGCCGCTGGTCGGGCCTGCGTGCTGCCGAAGCCGGCAGCGACGATGCACGCCGTGGCGAAACCGGTGTCGATGCTGACAAGCTGAGAGCAATCGGTACAAAGCTCTGCGCTGTGCCCGATGGCTTCAACGTCCATCGTACGATCCAGCGTTTTCTCGACAACCGCCGCGAGTCCGTCGAAACCGGTCAGGGTATCGACTGGGCGACCGCCGAGGCGCTGGCCTTCGGCAGCCTGCTGCTGGAGGGCCACCCTGTCCGGCTGTCCGGCCAGGACAGCGAACGCGGCACGTTCTCGCAACGCCACTCGGTCCTGATCGATCAGGAAACCGAAGATCGCTATATCCCGCTAAACGAGATCGGCGAGAACCAGTCCCGCTACGAAGTCATCAATTCGATGCTCTCGGAAGAGGCTGTGCTCGGTTTCGAATATGGCTACACCCTGAGCGAGCCTAACTGCCTGACCATGTGGGAAGCCCAGTTTGGCGACTTCGCCAATGGTGCACAGGTACTGTTCGATCAGTTCATTTCCTCTGGTGAACGCAAGTGGCTGCGCCTGTCCGGTCTCGTCTGCCTGCTACCGCATGGCTACGAAGGTCAGGGTCCGGAACATTCCTCGGCTCGCCTGGAGCGCTTCCTGCAGATGTGTGCGGAAGACAACATGCAGGTCGCCAATTGCACGACGCCTGCAAACTACTTCCACATCCTGCGCCGGCAGATCAAACGCGACATCCGCAAGCCGCTGATCCTGATGACGCCGAAGTCGTTGCTGCGCCACAAGCGCGCTGTATCGACGCTGGCCGAATTGAGCACCGGCGCCACCTTCCATCGCCTGCTCTGGGACGATGCCGAATATCTCGAAGGCGGCCCGATCAAGCTGGTCAAGGACGAGAAAATCCGCCGCGTCATCCTGTGCACCGGCAAGGTGTATTACGATCTGCTGGAAGAACGTGAGGCCCGTGGTATCGACGATGTCTACCTGTTGCGCGTCGAACAACTCTATCCCTTCCCGCTGAAAGCCCTTGTCCACGAACTTTCACGTTTCAAGAAGGCGGACATCGTCTGGTGTCAGGAAGAGCCGAAGAACATGGGTTCATGGTCGTTCGTGGAAAGCTATATCGAATGGGTTCTCGGCCAGGCCGGCGTCAAGTCGAAGCGCCCGCGCTATGTCGGACGCCCGGCATCCGCAGCTACCGCAACCGGCCTGCTGACTCGCCACAACGCGCAACTGCGCGCATTCCTCGAGGAAGCATTTTCCGACTGATGTGACCCATGCCGGGCGCGCCCGGCATATGTAGAATTCAATCGACCAAACAGAAGGCCGCGGCAGACGCGGACAGGATGCGATGACAACTGAAATCAGGGTTCCGGTTCTGGGTGAATCTGTCACCGAGGCCATCATTGGAAAATGGTTCAAGAAGCCGGGCGATGCGGTGACCGCCGACGAGCCGCTGGTAGAATTGGAAACTGACAAGGTGACCTTGGAAGTCAATGCTCCGGCATCCGGCGTGCTGGCGGAAGTATCCGCCAAGGACGGCGAGACCGTTGAAGTCGGCGCGTTGCTAGGCCAGATCGCCGAGGGTGAGGGTGCGGTCGCCAAGCCCGCTGCAAAGGAAGCCGCTCCCGCTCCTGCTGCCAAATCGGAAGCGCCTAAATCCGGTAGCGCAATGCCCGCTTCACCTGCGGCCGCAAAGATCGCCGCAGACAAGGGCATCGACACCGCTGCCGTCACCGGTTCCGGCAAGCGCGGCCAGGTATTGAAGGAAGACGTGCTGAAAGCCGCCGCAGCGCCTGCTGCCGCGACCGCACCGGCACAGGTCCGCGCGCCTGCTCCGGCGGACGATGCATCTCGCGAGGAGCGCGTGCCGATGTCGCGGCTGCGCCAGACGATCGCACGCCGCCTCAAGGACGCCCAGAACACCGCAGCCATGCTCACCACCTTCAATGAGGTGGACATGACCGAGGTGATGGCCATGCGCGCTCGCTACAAGGATCTGTTCGAGAAGAAGCACGGCGCAAAGCTTGGCTTCATGGGCTTCTTCGTGAAGGCCTGTGTTCAGGCGCTGCAGGAAATCCCGGCTGTCAACGCAGAGATCGACGGCTCCGACATCATCTACAAGAACTACTATCACATCGGCATTGCCGTCGGCACCGACAAGGGCCTCGTCGTTCCGGTTGTCCGCGATTCCGATGCGCTCAACATCGCCGGCATCGAGAATAGCATTTCCGACTTCGGTCGCCGCGCCCGCGATGGCCAGTTGAAGATAGACGAGATGATGGGCGGCACCTTCACCATCACCAATGGCGGTATCTATGGTTCGCTCATGTCGACACCGATCCTCAACGCCCCGCAGTCCGGCATTCTCGGCATGCACAAGATCCAGGATCGTCCGGTCGTGGTGAACGGCAAGGTCGAAGTGCGGCCGATGATGTATCTGGCGCTCAGCTACGATCACCGTATCGTTGACGGCAAGGAAGCGGTGACCTTCCTCGTGCGCGTAAAGGAAGCACTGGAAGACCCGGCACGGCTGGTGCTGGAACTTTGATCCGGCCCAACGTCTGAAACGAATCTGAAAGTTGGTATTATGTCCTACGATCTCATCGTCATCGGCACCGGCCCTGGCGGCTATGTCTGCGCCATCCGCGCCGCACAGCTCGGCATGAAGGTAGCCGTTGTCGAAAAACGCGCCACTCACGGCGGCACCTGCCTCAACGTCGGCTGCATTCCCTCCAAGGCGCTGCTGCATGCGTCCGAAATGTTCGAACAGGCCGGACATGATTTTCCGGCGCTCGGCGTGAATGTCGGCAAGCCGAAGCTCGATCTTGCAGCGATGATGAAGCACAAGGACGATACGGTTTCCGCCAACGTTACCGGCGTCGGCTTCCTGCTCAAGAAGAACAAGATCGATCCCTTCATCGGTACGGGCACGATCAAGGGCGCCGGCAAGGTCGATGTCACGGATGCGGACGGCAAGGTCACTTCGCTGGAAGCAAAGAATATCGTCATCGCCACCGGCTCGGATGTCGCCACGCCGCCTGGCGTTGACGTCGCATTTGACGAAAAGACCATTGTCTCCTCCACCGGTGCGCTGAAGCTGGAAAAGGTGCCGGGCAAACTGATCGTTATCGGCGCCGGCGTCATCGGCCTTGAAATGGGATCGGTCTGGCGGCGGTTGGGCGCAGAGGTCACCGTCGTCGAATATCTCGACCGCATCCTGCCGGGAATGGATGGCGAGGTTGCCAAGCAGACCCAGCGCATTTTCGAAAAGCAGGGTATGAAATTCCACCTGTCCTCGAAAGTCACCGCCGTCGCGAAAGCTAAGAAAGGCGGCAGCGTAACATTCGAGCCAGTTGCTGGCGGGGATGCCCAGACCCTCGAAGCCGATGTCGTGCTGGTCGCAACGGGCCGCCGGCCCTATACGGACAATCTCGGCCTTGAAGAAGCAGGCGTCGCGATGGATCGCGGCCGCGTTGTCATCGACGATCATTTCAAGACCAATGCCGACGGCATCTACGCCATCGGCGATGTGGTGCGCGGCCCGATGCTCGCCCACAAGGCCGAGGACGAGGGCATCGCCGTTGCCGAAATCCTCGCCGGCCAGCATGGCCACGTGAATTATAACGTCATCCCCGGCATCGTTTACACCATGCCGGAAATCGCCTCCGTCGGCAAAACCGAGGAAGAACTGAAAGAGGCCGGCGTCGCCTACAAGGCTGGCAAGTTCCCCTTCACGGCAAACGGCCGTGCACGCGCCATGCGCGCTACCGACGGCTTCGTGAAAGTCCTCGCCGATGCCGAAACTGACCGGGTGCTTGGCGTTCACATCGTCGGTTTCGGCGCAGGTGAACTGATCGGCGAGGCTGGCGTACTGATGGAATTCGGTGGTTCGGCGGAAGACCTCGCCCGCACCTGCCACGGCCACCCGACCCTGTCGGAAGCTGTCAAGGAAGCAGCGCTCGGCGTCGACAAGCGGTCCATCCACGTCTGAGCAACAAGCGAACGACCAAAGCTCTTGAAACCGCTCGGCACTCCGGGCGGTTTTGTTTTGTGATTAGCCTCTGGCGTGCCAATCCACACGAATTGATAGCGACAGTTGAACTATCATCCAGAGATCGCGGCTGTCCGGCACTCGCTAAAACAGCCACAATTGCAGGATCAATGACATCCTGTACGCTCTACTGACGGTTCCACTTCATGCGTTTCTTTCGTCACGCGCTTCTTTCCCTTGCTGCCCTCGTATTCCTGTTCGAGGTCTGGCTCTGGGACATCCTGTCCGCCTTCTGGCGCTGGCTGGCTGGTTTCCCGGTATTTCAGCAAGCGAAGAATTCCATGGTGCGCATGGTGGATCGCATGCAGGCCCATGCAGCGCTGTTGCTGTTCGCGATTCCCGTCGGCCTGTTGTTCCCGTTCAAGCTCGCCGCGCTCTGGCTACTTGCCCAGGGCAAGATTGTCCTGGGCGGTATCGTCTTCATGCTGGCAAAGGCTGCCGGCATGGGTAGCGCAGCCTTCCTGTTTGAACTGACCCGGCCGAAGCTCATGACCATCGGCTGGTTTGTCCATCTCTACGAACTGGTGATGCAATTGCGCAGTTGGACGCACAGGCTGGTCGATCCCTATCTCGATCCTGTCCGCCAGCGCATGCGCGATTTGAAGCAGCGCTTTCTCGAAGCACTTTGGGCAAAGGGAACGGCGCGGCGCGGAATCCTCTCAAGGCTGCGCGCCAGAATGCGTCAGCGCTCGCGCGGGTGAGCGCTGCGATAGGCTTCCAACAACCGCCCGGAATCGACCGCTGTATAGATTTGCGTCGTCGAGAGAGATGCATGCCCCAGCAGTTCCTGAATCGCCCGCAGATCGCCACCGCGCACCATGAGGTGGGTGGCGAAGGAATGGCGCAACGCGTGCGGCGTCGCCGAGGCATCGAGACGCAAGGCGCCCCGCATTCGCTCGATAACAAGCTGGATGATGCGTGGCGACAGCGGTCCACCCTTGACGCCAACGAATAGCGGCCCCTCGGCGGCAAGAGCAAAAGGACAACCGGCCAGATAGGCTTCAATCGCCGCGCGCACCGGCTCAATTACCGGCACCTGCCGGGTCTTGTTGCCCTTGCCGACAATTGTCAGCAGATCCTTCTCGCCGACTGGCGCTTCCGAACGCCGCAGGCCAAGCGCCTCGGAAATCCGCAAGCCGCAGCCATACAATAGTCCGATTACAGCCGCATCCCGGATCAACACCCATTCGGGCCGGTTTTCGCCCGCCCTCAGGTCTGCATCTGTCAGCTGCACGGCAGCGCTGGCGCTGACGGGTTTCGGCAGACTGCGCTTGAGTTTGGGTGACCGGACCGCATTGAACACGGTCGAACTACCATGGCCCTGCCGCTCCAGATGCCGGGTAAACGACCGCAGCGAGGCCAGCGCACGCGCAAGACTGCGATTCTGGGCGCCGCCATGCCGCCGGTCAGCAAGGTAGGCCCGCAGATCGGCAGGCGAGACGCCGGTTACCGTTTCCACAGCAGGGAGCCCGCCGAGATGACGTGTGAGAAACTGCAGAAACTGGATGAGGTCACGGCGATAGGATTCGATTGTATGGGAAGAATACTGCCGCTCAAGCGACAGATGTGCAAGCCAGCCCTGAACCTGCGCCTGTAACGCTGCCGTACCTGGCATAGCCTTTGCTGCGCCTGCCGTCGCGCAATCCAGTTGCGCCGAATCAGTCTTCAATACTGTCGCCATGCGCAGATGATCAGCGCATGGTCCTAACAATCCCTTGCGGGAGCTGCGCAGCTTAAGATCCGGCCTTGATCTGCTCGATGGCGACGGCCATCAGTTCATCCATTGTACGGCGAATCTGGTGATCGGACTGGTCGACCCCGCCGGCGTCGAAATCCTTGCGAATCTTGCGGAAAACATCGTCATCGCCGGCTTCCTCGAAATCCGCGATAACCACGGTCTTGGCATAGGCCTCGGCGTCATCGCCGGACGTGCCGAGCTTTTCTGCAGCCCACAGGCCAAGCAGCTTGTTGCGCCGGGCGCCCGCCTTGAACTGCAGTTCTTCGTCATGGGCGAACTTTTTCTCGAAACTGTCTTCCCGCTTGTCAAAACTGCTCATAACCTTCTCCCGAAATCAGCCGCGCACGCCGGCCCGATGGCATTGCCCGGCAGATATAATGGCT
This sequence comes from Alphaproteobacteria bacterium, assembly GCA_029979185.1. GTDB lineage: Bacteria > Pseudomonadota > Alphaproteobacteria > Rhizobiales > Beijerinckiaceae > Terripilifer. The sequence continues at coordinate 9,097 of JAPOIA010000038.1, forward strand.
AGCGCGGAAAGATCAAAGCGGCAAACGCGACCGCTGGCGCTGACGCCGGGCGGAAGCGTGTCAATCAACTGGGGAAACCGCAGCTTTCCATCCACTATTGTTGTACTATCTCCGCCGTTCGGGTAATTTGCGGCAAAATTGATTGAGTTCAGCCGGAACCAGCAGTCACCGGAATGGCTGACTGCGTTACGCTACAAAGGTCCATCGAAACAGCCAGCTCCAAACCGTTAGCTCGATCTGTTCCTCCGGAACAGGCTCCGGGCATCCGCTCTCCAGAACTAGAATGGTCTCTCAAATGAATCGCCGCCGCCGAATTTATGAAGGCAAGGCCAAGGTCCTCTATGAAGGGCCGGAACCGGGAACCCTCGTGCAGCATTTCAAGGACGATGCTACGGCCTTCAACGCCAAGAAGCACGAAATCATCGATGGCAAGGGCGTCCTGAACAACCGGATTTCGGAATACATCTTCCAGAATCTGAACGAAATCGGCGTCCCGACGCATTTCATTCGCTGCCTCAACATGCGCGAGCAGCTGATTCGCGAAGTCGAAATAGTCCCGCTGGAAGTCGTGGTACGAAACGTCGCCGCAGGCTCCATATCGCAGCGGCTCGGCATCGAGGAAGGCACCCAGCTGCCCCGCTCGATTATCGAATTTTATTACAAGAACGACGAACTCAACGATCCGCTCGTTTCCGAGGAACATATTACCGCCTTCGGTTGGGCCTCCCCCCAGGAGATCGACGACATCATGGGCCTGGCCATCCGGGTCAATGATTTCCTGTCCGGGCTGTTCCTCGGCGTCGGCATACGGCTGGTGGATTTCAAGATGGAATGCGGCCGCCTGTGGGAGGGCGAGATGATGCGCATCGTGGTCGCGGACGAGATTTCCCCTGATTCCTGCCGCCTCTGGGACATCAAGTCGTCCGACAAGCTGGACAAGGACCGGTTTCGCCGCGACATGGGCGGCCTCGTGGAAGCCTATTCCGAAGTCGCCCGGCGCCTCGGCATTTTGAACAACAACGAACCGGTCCAGAGCAGCAGCGGCCCCAAGCTGGTCGAATAAAAACGCAATTGGCGGAATGATCCCGGTTGCGGCAGCACCTGTTCATTTGCGCATCCGATCGGGCTCACACGCGTGAGCTGGAGAAACATGATGAAAGCACGTGTCTTCGTAACGTTGAAAAATGGTGTTCTCGATCCCCAGGGCAAGGCGATCGAAGGCGCGCTCCGCAGCCTGTCGATCGATGGTGTCGACAGCGTCCGCCAAGGCAAGGTCTTCGACATAGAACTGGGGATAGTCGATCAGGGAGAGGCGGAAGCCACCCTGAAGGCAGCCTGCGAAAAACTGCTGGCCAATACGGTCATTGAAAACTACCGCATCGAACTCGTGGCCTGACATGCGCGCCATCGTTCTGAAATTTCCAGGCATCAACCGTGAAACCGACGCCGCCCGGGCTCTCGAACAGGCGAGCGGCTTCAAACCGCAATATGTCTGGCATGGCGACCACGAATTACCAGCCGGCACCGATGTCGTACTCGTCCCCGGCGGCTTCAGTTATGGCGACTACCTGCGCTGCGGCGCAATTGCCGCGCGCGCCAATATCATGACTGCAGTACGCAAGCACGCCGAACGCGGCGGTTATGTTCTGGGGATCTGCAACGGTTTTCAGATCCTGTGTGAAAGCGGCCTGCTGCCGGGCGTACTGGTGCGCAATCGCGATCTGAAGTTCATTTGTCGGATGCAACATCTGAAGGTCGAGCGCACAGATACCCGCTTCACCGGGAGCTATGAAAAAGGCGACGTTATCAAGGTCTGCATCGCCCATGGCGAAGGCAATTACCTGACCGATCCCGAGACACTGAAAGCGCTGGAAGGCGATGGACGCGTTGCTTTCCGCTATTGCAATGAATCAGGCGAAGTAAGCGATGCGACCAATCCCAATGGTTCGATGAACAGCATCGCCGGCATATATTCGGACAAACTGAACGTGCTCGGCATGATGCCGCATCCGGAGAATCTCATCGACCCGCTCACTGGCGGCACAGATGGGCGCGGCCTGTTCGAGAGCCTGATGCGAAAGACCAGCGCCGCGGCGTGACACTCCTTCAAAACGCAGGGAAGGCGCCGGAGCGCCTTCGCTGTCTGATCGTACCGGAGTGCAGCATTATGACGTAATGCGCACTGCCTGGATGGATTCCAGAATCTTCTTGAACACCGGCTGCAACTGGCTTGCGCTGGACACATCGAAGAACTTCGAAGGATCGCTGGCACAGCTCTGCAAAAGGGCGGCATTCCCGTTGACGACGCGGATCGTATAGCTTTTCACGTTCTTGTCCGTCGCATCCGTCTTCGCCCGTGCGCAAGCACTCGACAGCCGGGTGTCGATGGTTGCAACATCGCTGCTCCAACGGTTGCGCGTGTTATCGCCGTCCGTGAGTACGATCATGAACTTTTCGACATCGGCGCCGGTCGAACTGTTAGCACCGAACGGCGAGCCATTGCGCAATGTCGCCAGTCCCATCGTATAGCTGATGGCGATATTGGTAAAACCGTTGGGCACCATTGAATTGGCACGGGTGCGAATCGCTTCCAGATCGGTCGTCAACGGTTCCATCTTTGCCAGTCCCGATGCATAGCATTTCGCGGCGACGTAGCGGGTCGTCAGAATGCCAGCCGGTTCGCTGGAAATGTCATATGGCTGGTCCCGGTCGGCCAGGCATCCTGTCCAGTCGGCCGGCAGCGGCGGCTGCTGGTCCGAGGCGCTCAGGCTTGGGTTTTCCAGCGTTACGTCCCAGCGCAACCAGGCCGCGTTGAAGTAACCGGTATCCACCTTGACCTCGGTATTGAACGGAACGATCGAAAGCTTCACGTCGTCGGGATTGACCACCTTTTTCTTGAGACCGTCGATCAGGTCGCTGACCGACGCCTTCAGCGCCTCGATCTTGCCCGCAGAGCCCATCGAACCGGTATTGTCGAGTACCAGAGCAATCTCGATCTTCTTGCGGCCGGCCGTAACCTTGGTAGTGGCCGAAACCGGCAGCTTGTCATATCCGGCAACCTTCATGATGGTCATCTCGACCTGGGCGCTGCCGCGAACCGTAATGATCTGGTTTGCCTTGGAAACCGTTATGCTGACCCCGTTCCCGTAGGAACCGATGCCGTAGGCGGCGGCAAAATAGTTCTCGGCCCGTGTTTGCAACTCGGCAACGGTGACCGAGTCCGGAGCGCCGACAATGGAAAGCGCCGCGGCATCAATCGCCGCCTGAAACTTCGCCCGCTCGGCCGTCAGGCGCGAATAATCGATGGCTGCTCCAGCGAAAAACATTAGGGGAATAATTGTCAGACCGAACATCATGGCGACATTGCCGCGGGTATCGGCCCGGAAGCTGTTCCATTTTGATACGAAAGTGTTCGTGAACATGCCTGCATCTCCTTTGATGCAGACCGGGCTTCAAATCCCGCGCCACGATTCAAACGACTGTTTTCATGATTTATTAACCAGACCCCGGGCGCCAGCGCGGCGTGCGGATTGTAGCGGGAGGGAAGCAATATCCGGCAGGGCGTTGCAGACAAACTGTCGAAAAGGCGCACCGTTCATTCGCTTACCGTTGCCTTCACGCATGCATCCCGTTAGAGCACTGATACAATGTTCCGCGACGCCGCTTGCCTGTCAGCGCCGGATCGCACCATTTCCCGCTCTTCTGCTCCACGGAATCGATCAGTTGGCCCACACGGAACCTGAGATAACACCGGACCTCGTTGCCGCGCACGGTTTGAAGCCTGACGAATATCAGCGCATTCTGAAGCTGATCGGCAGGGTACCGACCTTCACGGAGCTGGGAATTTTCTCGGCCATGTGGAACGAGCATTGTTCCTACAAATCGTCGCGGCTGCATCTGCGCGGGCTGCCAACGAAGGCGCCGTGGGTCATTCAGGGGCCGGGCGAAAACGCCGGCGTGATCGATATCGGCGATGGTGATGCGTGCATTTTCAAGATGGAAAGCCATAACCACCCGTCCTTCATCGAGCCGTATCAGGGGGCCGCAACGGGCGTTGGCGGCATCCTGCGGGACGTCTTCACCATGGGAGCACGGCCGATTGCCTGCCTCAATCTGCTTCGTTTTGGCTCGCCCGATCACCCCAAAACCCGCCACCTCGTGGCCGGCGTCGTTGCCGGCATCGGCGGATACGGCAATTCCTTCGGCGTCCCGACAGTCGGCGGATCGGTGAATTTCCACACCCGTTATGACGGCAATATCCTCGTTAACGCGATGGCGGTCGGCATCGCCCGCACGGACGAAATTTTCTATGCGACAGCCAGCGGTATCGGCCGCCCGATTGTCTATCTCGGCTCCAAGACCGGCCGTGACGGCATCCACGGCGCTACCATGGCATCCGCATCCTTCGAGGAAGATGCCGATGAGAAACGCCCGACCGTACAGGTTGGCGATCCATTCGCGGAAAAACTCCTGCTCGAAGCCTGCCTGGAAATCATGTCACAGGGCTGCGTCATCGCCATTCAGGACATGGGCGCTGCTGGGCTGACATCGTCCGCGGTGGAAATGGGCGCCAAGGGCAACCTCGGCATTGAGCTCGATCTCGACAAGGTGCCGTGCCGCGAAGACGGCATGAGCGCCTATGAGATGATGCTGTCGGAAAGCCAGGAGCGCATGCTCATGGTCCTCCACCCCGAAAAGGAAGCCGAGGCAGAGGCCATTTTCCGCAAGTGGGGACTGGATTTTGCGGTCATTGGCCAGACAACGGACACCCTCCGCTTCGTCATCAAGCATGGCGGCGACACGAAAGCCGACCTGCCGATCAAGGAACTCGGTGACCAGGCTCCTCTCTATGATCGGCCCCGCGCATCTCTGACAAAACCGGCGCCGCTCGACAGTTCCGCCTATACGGCAAAACTGCCGCTCCGGGATACGCTGCTGGCAATTCTCGGCTCGCCCGACCATTGCTCCAAGCGCTGGGTCTGGGAACAATACGACCACCTGATCCAGGGCAATACGATCCAGACCCCAGGCGGCGATGCCGCGATCGTGCGCGTCGGCGAAGGACCGAAGGGCCTCGCCCTGTGCACCGATGTCACCCAGCGCTATTGCGAGGC
>JAPOIA010000389.1 GCA_029979185.1 Alphaproteobacteria bacterium
GCCATCTCGTCGTGCTCCTCGTCCTCGGCGGCGTCGTCCGCGGACGCCGGGTCCTCGTCAGCCAGACCCGCCTCCGCGGCGTCCGCCGCGCGGGAAGCCTTCGCCGCCGCGCGCCGCGCGTCGGCGGCGGCGGCTTTGGCGGAGGGCTCCGCCTTGACCCGCTTGCCCTTCGCCTTCTTGGCGCGCGCCGGCCCGTCGCCGCCGTCCTCCTCCGCGAGGACGTCCGCGGTGGCGTGCTCGTCCCACTCCTTGGCCCACTCCTCCTGCTCGGGAACGTTTCCCGCGCTCGCGCCCGCGGCGGCGGCGGCGGCGGCGGCGGCGCGCTCCGCCTCGTGCGCGGCGATGGCCGCCGCCGAGGCGGGGCCAAACGCTCTTTGTTTAAATCCGTTGAGCGCCGCGTCGGCGACGCGCGCGGCGTGCATCACCATGGCTCTCCCCTGCAGTTTGTCCTCGAAGCCTCCTGTGCGCAGCTGCTTGGCGAGCGCCAGGCACTCCCCCGCGCTCTCCGGGCTCACGAAATCCTCAGCCACCTTGACGCACGCGCGCAGGTTGCGCACCTGGTGCGGGCACCCCGCC
>JAPOIA010000390.1 GCA_029979185.1 Alphaproteobacteria bacterium
AATAACTGCAATAACCGACTGTTTCATGGTGATTCAACACCCGGATGGAACACAAACCAGATCAGAAGTACATGCAGGAAGTGCATACAGCAGAAACGCAGGAGTTCGTCACAACGTCATAAACGACTCTGAGCGGCAAATGAGTTTTATTGAAATTGAAATAATGAATTCTCACGGAAATTAATGTGGACCGTGTTATATTTTATATACGACTATTTTAAATTGTTCTTTGACTGTTTTTATGGTGCTGCTGGGCAGGATTGAACTGCCGACCTCTCCCTTACCAAGGGAGTGCTCTACCACTGAGCTACAGCAGCATATTTCAAGAGTTGCAACTAACCGTAAAAGTATTTCGAGGCAAGTCTATTTTCGCTATACAAAAGTAGTAAAGAAGCAGTCTAGACCCAATTTATTGTATCAAGTATAGAAAACACATGCCAAATTCAAAATCAGTTAAAATAGAAGCGAATAATCGAGAAGATCGCTTAAAAGCTGCCCTTAAAGCGAACATGGCTAAGAAAAAAGCACAGATTAAAGCTCGGACTTCAGCATCCGCAAACAAGGCAAATCGAAAG
>JAPOIA010000391.1 GCA_029979185.1 Alphaproteobacteria bacterium
ATTACGGCCTCGCGCCGCTCGCCGCCGCGCAACTGGCGCTCGATACGCATAACGCCGCGAGTTTCTGGAACAAGGCGCTGCTCGATAATTCCGCGCGACCCTCCGGCGCGCTGGTCTATGCCCGGCCCGACGGCGCGCATCTCACCGACGAACAGTTTTCGCGCCTGAAAGAAGAACTGGAGGAGAATTTCTCCGGCGCGCTCAACGCCGGGCGTCCGCTGCTGCTCGAAGGCGGGCTCGACTGGAAGGCGCTGTCGCTGTCGCCGAAAGATATGGATTTCTCGCAAACCCGCGATGGCGCCGCGCGCGAAATCGCGCTCGCTTTTGGCGTGCCGCCGCTGCTGCTCGGCCTGCCGGGCGATAATACCTACTCCAATTTTCAGGAGGCCAATCGCGCCTTCTGGCGCCAGAGCGTGATCCCGCTGGTGGGAAGGCTGCAGAAAAGTTTCGCCGCCTGGTTAACGCCGGCTTACGGAACATTGCGTTTCGACGCCAATCTCGACCACATCGACGCGCTCGCCGAAGAACGCACGCTGGAATGGCGCCGCATCGGCGAGGCCGGATTTTTAACGC
>JAPOIA010000392.1 GCA_029979185.1 Alphaproteobacteria bacterium
GGCTTTGCAATGCCCTCGCACACACTCGTGCGCATTTGGTGCGTCTCGCGCTTCGTCGCGGCGCTGCTGGTCGCCGACGGTCCCTTTTCCGACCTGCGCGTGGTGCCAGCGGTTGTCGACGACGACGGTGTCGACGACGACAACGACGACAACGACGGGAGCGACGAGGAATGCGACTCGGACGACGAGGAAAACGACAGCATCGTCGCGAGCACCAGCGACGAGGAGGAGGACGAGGACGCGAGGGATGGAATGGATGATGAGGAGGAGGAGGATGGGTACTCGGACAGCGAGGAAGCGGCGCTGGCGAAGGCGATGAAGGCGCAGCGGAGACGACTGGAGGGACGGGTGCGGAGAGACGCGGTGGCGGACGAGGACGAGGACGAGGACGACCTCGTCCCTCGGCCCCCCGTCGTCACCATCATGGGCCACGTCGACCACGGCAAGACCACGCTGATCGACCGTCTCCTGTCGCAGTCGGGCTCGTTCCGCGAGAACCAGAAGGTTGCCGAGCGCGCCATGGATTCGAACGACCTCGAACGTGAACGCGGCATCACCATTCTTGCCAAGGT
>JAPOIA010000393.1 GCA_029979185.1 Alphaproteobacteria bacterium
GGGCGGCCTGATGCTGGGCTATGCGACCAAGGGCGGTATCAAGGCGGTGGCGGACGCCAAGCCCAAGCTGCTCATCTCGCTGGGTGCGGACGAGGTCGATTATTCGGCCTTCCCGGACAGTTTCAAACTCTATGTCGGTCATCATGGCGACAAGGGCGCTCATGCGGCGGACGTGATTCTGCCAGGCGCAAGCTATGCCGAGAAGGCGGGCACCTATGTCAATCTGGAAGGCCGGGTGCAGCGCGGCGAAAAGGCCGTGTTCGCGCCGGGCGATGCCCGCGAGGACTGGTCGATCCTGCGCGCCCTGTCGGAAGCGCTGGGCGCCAAGCTGTCGTTCGACAGCTTCGACGCGCTGCGCGCCGAAATGGTCAGGGCGGTTCCGGCGCTGGGCGTCGAGGGTCTGGCCGCCTATGGCTGGTCCATTCCCTCGCTGCCGACCGGTGCGACCGGCGAGTTCGGTTCGCCGATCAAGGATTTCTACCTCACCAACGCGATCTGCCGCGCCAGCCCGACGATGCAGATATGCTCGGCCGAGCTGATCCATGGTGAAAGCTTCGCGGAGGCCGCAGAG
>JAPOIA010000394.1 GCA_029979185.1 Alphaproteobacteria bacterium
GCCGCCGATTCGAACCTCCGGACAAATCTCCAGACGCCGTCGGATAATACCGACGAGTCCTCGATCGATCGAAACCCGTGTTCGGACGCCGTGTTGGACGACGACCCGTGTTCGGCGACGACGGCGTACCTCGCCGTCTCCGGATCTCTCGACGACGCCTCCGCCGCGCTGCTCGCGTGCCAGCTGGCGCTCCACCAGGCGCTCGATTCCGCCCGCGCCGCCGTCTACGCCGACGCGCTCGACTTGGAGCTCGGGAGGGACGCGGCGGCGGCGGCGGCGGCGGCGGCGCGCTTCGAGGCCATCGCGAGCGACCCGGCGACGGAGTTTGTCTGGGACCTCGCGGGCGAGTGCGCCGCCGGGCTGGCGAGGTTCGCGGATTCGGCGAGCGGCGGTCGGTCGGGGACTCGCAACGGAGCGTTCAAGTCCCCGCTTCCGGCGCTGCTCGCGGAGGCGCGCGGGGCCCAGGCGGATCGCGCGCCGTGTCCCGCCGCCGCGCTCGAGATGCTCCGCGGCGGCGACGCGGCGGTGGCGGTCAACGCGGTGGCGGACGCCGCCGCGGAAGCCG
>JAPOIA010000395.1 GCA_029979185.1 Alphaproteobacteria bacterium
CATTAGCTCGATTTTTTCGTCTCCTCGGCGCATACTTGCAGACAATTGTGCACGCACACGTCGTGGTTAGATGTGTGTAGATCAGTTGTACTTTTCAGTCTCTTTTTTTTTTGCGAACTTCATTAGATCCGATTTAACTAATCTGGCCACGTTTGCTTTCTCACGCAGCTCTCCAACGTCGGAGCCGGTGGCGGCGGCGGCGCGCGAATTGCGGCGGTTGCGGCAGGAACTGGCGGCGCTGGAAATGATGACCGGCGGCGAGGAGGCGGACCCGGCCATGCGCGACATGGCGCAGGAGGAAATGCAGCTGCTCAAAAGCCAGCTGCCCGCCGCCGAGCGCGCGCTGGCGCTGCAATTGCTGCCCCGCGACGCGGCCGACGCGCGGCCCGCCATGCTGGAAATCCGCGCCGGCACCGGCGGGGACGAGGCGGCCCTGTTCGCGGGCGACCTGTTCCGCATGTATCAGCGCTATGCCGATACGCAGGGATGGAAGATGGAGATGCTGTCGGCCAATGCGTCCGAACAGGGCGGCTTCAAGGAAGTGGTTGCCAGCATCAATGGCGCAGGC
>JAPOIA010000396.1 GCA_029979185.1 Alphaproteobacteria bacterium
ACGGGAAGGTCCGGCGTCGGAGCCTCCCTTTGAAACTCGCTTTGAAACGCCGCCGCCGGCTTCGCCGCCGCCTCGACCCTCTCCTCCTCGGGCTCAACCTCGGGCTCGGGCTCGGGCTCGGGCTCGATGAAGGGCTTTGGCGCGCCGCTGAGTCGGCTAAGGATCCCGCCGCCGCCCGCCGGTTCGGGCGTCGCGTCTTTCCCCGCATCCGGCGCGGAGAGGAGAGAAAAACCGGAGAAGGGGCTCCCGGTCGTCGGGGCGGTGGAAGACGGGGGCGCGAAGCTGAACCCGGCGAACGGGCTCGCGCCGCCGCCGCCCTCGCCGCCGCCGCCGCCGCCGCCGCCGCCGACTCCTCCCGGCGTCGGCGCGGACCCTCCGCCGCCGCCGGTCGGCCTCTTCGCCCTGACGATCTTCCTCTCTCGCCTCGCGGCGCCGCCGCCGGCTCCGCCGCCGCCCGCGGAGGGCAACGGCGAGTCGCCCGCCTTCCGCCGCTCCTCGTACACCTTTCACTTCGCCTCCGCGGCCTCGATCTCCTTCTGCCGCTCGATGGCCTCCTCGCGCTCGCG
>JAPOIA010000397.1 GCA_029979185.1 Alphaproteobacteria bacterium
AACATTATCAATTCCTATCTCTTTAAATAATCTATCACAATCTAAATAGAGATATGATCTTTTATATTCATTTCCCGAAGCATTTATAAAAAACTCAACTATTTCTTTAGGCATATAGCATAGTGGAAAAAACTCCATATCTATATTTTCTTCTATCGCCTTTTTTACACCTAAGTAAGCATATGGGCTTCTGAAATTAAAAAAACATTTAACCTTTTCCAAAACAAACTCCTACATTAATTAAAGTATATAAAATATTGAAATTATTATATTTTATCTAAATATATTAAAACTTTTTGATCTATTGCTTTAAATTTAAATACTGCATCATTCCATTTTGGCGGACCAAACCTTATTTTGGCATCTCCCGAAAAACCTACAGGTTCTTTGGGTATTCCTAAAAAATTACCTGTTAAGACACCATTACCATCTAAATCCTGAAATCCTGCAATTGCATACTCTCCAAAAGGTACATCAATAATAGCTGTTGCTTTTTTGTTAGTAATTTTAACAACTGCACCCATTAAAACTAAGCTTGCATCTGGTTTTTCATTGACTTTAGCTT
>JAPOIA010000398.1 GCA_029979185.1 Alphaproteobacteria bacterium
TGGAGGAACGGTTCAACGGCTATGCCCGCTTTCTGAAGGACCATCCAGACCAGCATCGCAAGGTTTTGCTGACCCAGATCGCGCCGCCATCGCGCGGGGAAGTGGAAAGCTACCAGCAGATCCGCGCCACGCTGGATTCGATCGCCGGCCGCATGAACGGCGAATATAGCGACGTCGACTGGACGCCGATCCGCTACGTCAACCAGGGCTATCCCCGCGACAAGCTGGCCGGCATCTATCGCGCGGCGAAGATCGGCCTCGTCACCCCGCTGCGCGACGGCATGAACCTGGTCGCCAAGGAATATGTGGCCGCGCAGGACCCGGAGGACCCTGGCGTCCTCATCCTCTCACGCTTCGCGGGCGCCGCGATGCAGCTCAAGGATGCGCTGCTGATCAATCCCTACAGCCCGGAGGAAATGTCCGACGCCATCCTGCGCGCGCTCGCCATGCCGCTGGATGAACGAAAGCGTCGCTGGCGCGCCATGATGGATAGCGTTGAAAAGCAGGACATCAGCTGGTGGCGCCAAAGTTTCACCAGCCGGCTTATGGCCGTCAATCGCGCCGA
>JAPOIA010000039.1 GCA_029979185.1 Alphaproteobacteria bacterium
ATGCTGAAAATACGTTATGTTATTACATAACGGATTTTCAGGCCTGCCTGTTCTGCTGGACTTTCCTCTGATACGCTTTGCTTAATGAATTGTTTTTGGGGGGAAGCTGTGAGAGTTCTGATTGCAGGCGATTGCCCTGCGGCGCTGCTGGCAGGTTTCCGGCTGAGGACGCTGCGACCGGATTGGCCGGTTTCCCTGGCCGTTCGGGAAAACCGCAATGAGGCACGCAATCGCCAGCCCGCCGCGATCCTGACCAATCCCGTAGTATCGGCCTTGCCCATCGGCGATAAGGCGGTTCGCGCAGCGCTCGAAGGAATATTGCACCGGACTGCCGGGATTACCGTGTCGCGATGGCGTGACGGCTTGGGCGAAGAAGCGGCGACCGTTCCCGGTCTCGCCTATGGGACGGCAGGATATGCAGCCCTTCGGGATGAATTCCAGCGGCTGGCCTGCGCTGCCGGCTGCACTTTACTGGATGAAGCTGCTGCAGCGGACGCCAGCGATTTCGATCTGGTTCTTTGTGCCTCTCGCGATTCTCTGCCTGCCGATAACAGCGAACGACGACAGCTGCTGCTGGTTCTGGATATTGCCGATGCAAATGTTGCATTCGGTTTCGCTAGAATCTCCGATGGACTTTTCACCGCCGTCAGAATTCCCGAAAGCGCCCATCGGAGCACTCTTGTACTGGAGGCCGATGCTTCAACCATTGCAGCTGCCGTGCTTCACGCGGCTGACCCGGCTGCCGTGCAGGCGTTCTGCTCGCAAAGTTTCCCGTTTCTCACATCCGGCGCCTCAGTAGCGGTCAAGGGTGGATGGCGACCCGTAGCGGGCGGGTCGATCACGTCGCGTTTGGACGGCAAAACGGTACTCTTCGGGTCTGCGGCGGTACGCCTTCATCACGCATGCGGGTTGCAGTTGCGTCACGATCTGGAAGATGCCGAGGCGCTGGCCGATGCGTTTGTTGGCGGGCAGGGTGATCTGGATGACGCGTTGCAACGCTGGCAGGATGTACGGGCCAGGCGCGCCGCTAGCTATATCCGTGCATCCGACGCGGGCGCGGAATGGCTGGCGAAGGCTGGGCGCAATTTCGATCAACCAATGGAGCAATTCGCCCTCGCTTGCGTCACCCGCAGCCTGCGGATGGGTTACAAGCGGGTGCGAGATGCCTCTCCGGAATTCGCAGACGATATTGACCGGTTGGTAGCGGGCTCCGATGCTTCGAATGCGCCGCCGCCGCCGATGTTCAGTCCTTACGCGTTACGCGACCTGCAATTGCCCAACCGCATGGTGTTCTCGCCGATGTGCATGTATTCGGCGGTCGACGGTACGCCGAACAATTTCCATGAAGTGCATCTTGGCGCGCGGGCAGTCGGCGGCTTCGGGCTGGTGATTGCCGAGATGACCAATGTCACCGCACAGGGGCGCATGACGGCAGGATGCGCCGGCATGTACCTGCCGGAGCATGTGCCGGCCTGGAAGCGGGTCACGGATTTTACCCACATACATACGCAGGCGAAGATAGGTATCCAGCTTGCCCATGCCGGGCGCAAGGGCTCCATCGGCCGCTCGTGGGAGAAATACGATCTGATGCGCGAGGAGGACAAGTGGGACGTTATTGCGCCATCGTCCATACCCTTCACGCCGGACCGGCCGTTGCCGAAGGAGATGACGAAGCAGGACATAGTCGAAACCATCGACGCTTTCGCCCGGGCAGCGCGAATGTCGGTCGAGGCCGGCTTCGACATGATCGAACTGCATATGGCGCACGGTTATCTGATGTCGGAATTCATTTCGCCGCTGGCCAACCGGCGCGGCGACGCCTATGGCGGCAGCCTGCAAAATCGCATGCGCTTTCCGCTGGAAGTGTTCGAGGCGGTACGGGCGCAGATTCCCGGCGGCATGCCGATCGCCGCGCGTATTTCCGCGACCGACTATGATCCGGACGGCGTGACGCCGCGCGAAAGCCTCGACATCGCCCGCATGCTGTATGACGCCGGTTGCGACATCATCGCTGTTTCCACCGGCGGTGTCACCGCTGCCCGGCGGCCGACGCAGGCGCAAAGGCTCTATCAGCTGGCGCTGTGCGAGGCTGTGCGGCTTGAAGCGAAAGTGCCGGCGATGACCGTGGGCGGCCTCGTCAGCCATACCGATTGCAACATGATCATCGGCTCGGGCCGCGCCGACCTGTGCGTCATGGCACGCGGGGCGATGAACGATCCGTATTTCCCGCATCACGCGGCACACGAACAAGGATACAAATTCCCCTGGCCGCAGCCCTACGACCGGGCGGACGAGACGGTGATCAAGGCATCCTGAGGGCTTTCCTCTGCGGGCGTGTGCGGGTAGTGTGCGGCAACTGTCCAGCCTTTCGATTCATACGGAGCCCTATCGATGAAGACCCGCGCCGCCGTCGCCTTTGCCGCCAACAAGCCGCTCGAAATCTGTGACATCGAGCTTGAGGGGCCGAAGGCCGGGGAAGTCCTCGTCGAGGTCAAGGCAACCGGCATCTGCCATACCGATTACTACACCCTGTCTGGCGCTGACCCGGAAGGTCTGTTCCCGGCCATTCTCGGCCATGAGGGTGCGGGCGTCGTGGTCGATGTCGGTCCCGGCGTGACGACGCTGAAGAAGGGCGATCACGTCATTCCGCTCTACACGCCCGAATGCCGCCAGTGCAAAAGCTGCCTGTCGCGCAAGACGAACCTGTGCACGGCCATCCGCTCGACGCAGGGCCAGGGCCTGATGCCGGACGGCACCAGCCGCTTCAAATGCGACGGCGAGCCGGTGCTGCACTACATGGGCTGCTCGACCTTCGCCAACTTCACCGTGCTGCCGGAGATCGCCGTCGCGAAAGTGCGCGAGGACGCGCCGTTCGACAAGATCTGCTACATCGGCTGCGGCGTCACCACCGGCATCGGCGCGGTGATCTGGACGGCGAAGGCGGAAGCCGGCTGCCGGGCGGTCGTTTTCGGCCTCGGCGGCATCGGCCTCAACGTCATCCAGGGCCTGCGGATGATCGGCGCGGAACAGATCGTCGGCGTCGATATCAATCCGTCCAAGAAAGAGATGGCGGAAAAATTCGGCATGACCGATTTCGTCAATCCGAAGGAAGTGGAGGGCGATCTTGTTCCCTATCTGGTCAACCTCACCGATGGAGGCGCGGACTACACGTTTGACGCCACCGGCAATGTCAACGTCATGCGCCAGGCGCTGGAATGCTGCCACCGCGGCTGGGGGCAGTCGATCATCATCGGCGTTGCGCCCTCCGGTGCGGAAATCGCCACCCGCCCGTTCCAGCTCGTCACGGGGCGCGTCTGGAAAGGCACCGCCTTCGGTGGCGCGCGCGGGCGCACCGACGTGCCGCGCATCGTCGACTGGTACATGAACGGCAAGATCAACATCGATGACCTGATCACCTACAAGCTGCCGCTGGAATGCATCAACGAGGGCTTCGAACTGATGCACGAAGGCAAGTCGATCAGGTCCGTGGTGGAGTTTTAAGGGGGCGTCAAAAGACGCTTCTCCTGACGCAACCATAGCGTCAATCCGTCCTGATCGTGCCGGTCACTGTGACCTCGCCGGCTTGTGACATGCTGATCACGACGATCTCCCCAGACGCAGGATAGACGCCGGTCAATTCCGTGATGTTGACCTGATGGGTCACCAGCACGGCCGGTCCCGGCTTGCTGCGGTTGCGCAGCCATGCCCGTAATTCCTTTGTCTGGGGTCCGCTGTTTCGCCACGCGCCGAAAAACGAATTCAGCACCGGCAGGTCCGCAGGCGTCCCGAGTTTCAACAGCTGCGCGGTGTCGCGGCAGCGGCACCACTGGCTCGTGTAAACATCTGCGCTGGCAATCCCGTTGCGGCGGAACAGATCGCCAATGAGTCCTGCCTGCGCCCGCCCCTCGGTCGAAAGATTGCGCTGGGTGCTGCAATCGCCGATTCTGAATCCCGACGGATCACCCGTGCCCGGAGCAACCGCATGGCGTATCAGCGCCACATGCCCGCCGGAAAGCAAGGCTTGCCAGACTTTCGATTGATCTGCCCGGACCGGTAATGCGGCCAGCCACAAAGACGAAATACACGTTGTCAAAGAAACGAGGAAAAATCGGGACAATCCACCAAACATTGGTTGTTCCTGTGGCGCCGGTCTTTTTCAGCCTGGAGGAAAAAATAGCGCCAGACATGGTAACTTCAAGCCCGTTCCATAGGCCTCACCGAGAAGCATCCAGATGTCATCAGAAGAAAGAAAAACGTAATTGGGCCTAGGCGTATTCTGCTTTTGCGTAAAAAAAACGCCGCCGGTCTTTGTCCCGGCGGCGTATTCGTTCTTAACGACAGAAATTATGCGTGCGGCGTGAAGACGAAGCCGTTGCCATCCTTGGCCAGTGTGCCGCAGCCGGGCATGCCCCAGTGATAACCGGCGACGATGATCTTGTCGGCGACGGCCTGATCGAAGGTCCTTTTGCGCGTGGCTTCGGCGGCCTGCGCGTTCATGTCGAACATGACGTGCCAGCCGGGATTGGGAACGAAGAGCTGGCGGACGTTGGTAACATCGCCCAGCACCATGAATTGCGCGCTGCCCGATGACACATGATAACTTGTGTGGCCGGGCGTATGGCCGTGGGTTGCGACCGCGCGCAGGCCCGGCGCAACATCGCCCGTGCCGTCGTAGCGGCGCACGTTCTTCCATTTGCCGATGGTGCCGGAGATGCGGTTCGCCAGCCCCTGCAGGCGCTTGGGCAGTTTCGATGTCTTCGACGTGTCGGTCCAGAAGGCGAGTTCGGCTGCGGGAACAATGATTTCCGCCTGCGGATAATGCTGCTCGTTGCCCTTCGCATAGAGGCCGAAAATGTGATCTGGATGGAAATGCGTCATGACCACGCGCTTGACGTCCGCCGGTGCGATGCCGGCCGCTTTCATGCCTTCCAGATGGCGGCCGACCGCCGGCATGCTGGCGGGAGCATTGCCCGCATCGAACATGGTCAGGACGCCGCCGGAGCGCACGAATGTCAGTGTATAGGGCACCGGAATGTCATTGCCAGACAGGCCGCCCTTCTGCAGCGCCTTCTTCACATCGTCGACCGAGGCATTTTTGACGAAACCGGGGGCGAGCGGGCGCGGCGTTTCGCCATCGAACACCTGGGTCACTTCGATGTCGCCGATCTTGAACCGGTAGAACGGCTGGCCGCTCGGGTTCTGCTGGTCCTTCGATTTGCCTTGCGCCCATGCGGACGGCAGGAATTCCACGGGGCCATTGAGACCGAATACAGCTGCGGTGGCAGTTGCGCCAGCAACGAACCTGCGGCGGGATATATCGTGCATGGTATCCTCCAAAGTTACGCAACATCTGCGTTTGTCCTTGCCCCCTCTAGGCAAAAATTGAGAGAAACTAACACATTGGCGCGTTTGCGCCATACCGGGCCGAATGAGCCGTGCCCTCTGGTAACGCGATCGTGATAATGCAGGAGAACAATCCCGTAGCTGACGGTTTCTACACCAGTCCCCGTTTCCGCATAAGCGCATCCGGTTCCGGTAGTTTGCCGCGGAAGGCGGTATAGGCAGCGTCAGGTTCCTGGCGGCCGCCGGCGGCATAGATGTGTTCCTTGAGGCGTGCGGCGAGCTCCGGGTCGAAGACGTTGCCCTTTTCCTCGAAGGCGCTGAAGGCGTCGGCGTCCAGCACTTCCGACCACAGGTAGGAGTAGTAGCCGGCCGCGTAGCCGTCGCCGGAGAAGATGTGGTAGAAATGCGGCGTCCGGTGCCGCATGGTGATTTCCTCCGGCATTGCGATCTTTTCCAGAGCCTGCCGTTCGAAGGCCCGGGCATCGAAGCTATCGGGATCGCCGATTTCCTGGCGGGTCATTTCGTGCAGATCCATGTCTACGAGGGTGGAAGCGCAATATTCGACGCTCATGAAGCCCTGGTTGAAGGTGCGCATTGCCTGTACCTTTTCCACCAGCTCATCGGGGATCGGTTCGCCGGTCTGGTAATGGGTTGCGAACCGGCGCAGCACCTGCGGCGTCAACAGCCAGTGCTCGTAGAGCTGCGAGGGCAGCTCGACAAAGTCGGTGGAGACACTTGTGCCGGAAATGCGCGGATAGGTGACGTCGGACAACATGCCGTGCAGGGCGTGGCCGAATTCGTGGAACAGGGTGCGGGCCTCTTCCAGCGACAGCAGCGCTGGCTGTCCGGGTGGCGGCTTGTTGAAGTTCTGGGTATTGACGATGATCGGGCGGATGTCGCCGTCAAGTTTCTGCTGCCGCCGGAACGCGCTCATCCAGGCGCCGGAATGTTTCGTCGGACGGGCGAAGTCGTCGGCGATGAACAGGGCGATGTGCCTGCCGCCCTGATCCTTCACGTCCCAGGCGCGGGCGTCCGGATGCTGCAGATCCTGCCCTTCGACTTCCTCGAAGGTCAGGCCGAACAGCCGGTTCGCAACGTGGAAGGCGGCGGCGCGCACCTGGTTGCGCTCGAAATAGGATTTCAGCGCATTCTCATCGAGCGAATACTGCTGCTTGCGGAGTTTTTCGGTGTAATAGCGCCAGTCGTGGCGGGCGATGGCGAAATTTGCTCCTTCGTCGTTGGCGATCTGCTGCAGCGCTTCGCGCTCCTCCAGCGCCTTGCGGCGGCCAGCCTCCCAGACAGCATCGACCAGTCTGTGCACGTTTTCCGGCGTCTTCGCCATGGTGTTATCGAGCTTGTAATCGGCGAAGGTTTCGTAGCCGAGCAGGCGGGCGCGTTCGGCGCGCAGGGCGATCACCTTTGCGATGATGGCGTTATTGTCACTGGCGCCACCGCCGTCGCCGCGACTGGTCCAGCCGTTGAACAGGGCTTCTCGCAGGTCGCGCCGGGCCGAGAACTGCAGGAAGGGATCGGCATGGCTGCGGGTGGTTGTGATGACGTGCTTTTCCGGCATGCCGCGCTCGATGGCGGTTTCCTTCGCGCTGGCGATCAGCGACTTCGGCAGTCCGGCGAGATCTTCCTCTTTGTGGAGGACTAGGGTGAATTCGGCTTCGTCCTTCAGCACGTTCTGGCTGAAGGAAGTGGTCAGGGCGGCCTGTTCCTGCATGATCTCGGCGAGGCGCGCGCGGCCCTTTTCGTCCAGCTGTGCGCCGGAGCGGATGAAATCCTTGCGGATGAGTTCCGCGACCCGCAGTTGTTCTGCATCCAGCCCACTGTTCTCCCGATCCTGCCACACGGCGTCAATGCGGGCGAACAGGTCCGGGTTCATGTAGATCGCCGCCCGGTGCCTGGCGAATTTCGGGGCCAGTTCCCGCTCAACCGCCTGCAGGGGCTCGCTGGTATTTGCCCCGGTCAGGTTCCAGAAAACATGCGATGTACGTGTCAGCAGCGTGCCGGCGCGTTCGAAGGCGGCGATCGTATTGCCGAAATCGGCCGGGGCGGGATTTGCGGTAATGGCCGCAATATCATCGAGATGGCGGGCGAACGCCTGCTCGAAGGCCGGGGCGAAATGCTCCGGCCGGATGGCGGAGAATGGCGGCAGGCCGTAGGGCGTATTCCAGGATGGAGCCAGAAGCGGGTTTTCGGAGGGCGCTGCAGTGTCGGTCATTGTTCCTCGCAACAGGGGCTTTGAAGTGCACATATAATTATTTTTCGCGATTTGGAGCGATCCTGCGACAGATTTATTGCTTTGCCGGCGATCCGGCCATATAAAGGCTTATTCCCCACAAGGATGAGTATTCGAGGCTATGCCTCGGCTGGACGGGAGTCCGGCGGGCCCTTCGGCATGCGCGTACCGGAAAATGCGATCTTGCCAGTGCCCTGAACTCGAACTTGCCGGAATTCGCGACTAATTTTGCGCAGAAGAGATTTTTGCAGGGCGCCATAGCGGGAAGCTTGCGGCGCCGCTTCCGGGGACCGGAAGCATCGACAGGAGACAGGACGATGAGCACAGCCCCCTTGATGCCCAAAGCGACCGCCGTTTGGCTGGTCGACAATACATCGCTGACTTTCGACCAGATTGCGGAATTCTGCAATCTGCACCCGCTTGAGGTGAAAGGCATTGCCGATGGCGAAGTGGCGGCGGGCATTCGTGGCCACGATCCGATCACGTCGGGGCAGCTGACCCGCGACGAGATCGCCAAGGCCGAAGGCGACGAGAATTATCGCCTGCAACTGGCGAAGTCGCGCGTGCGGGTGCCGGAAATCAAGAAGGCTCGCGGTCCACGCTATACTCCCCTGTCGAAGCGGCAGGATCGTCCCAATGCCATCTTGTGGCTGGTCCGGAACCATCCGGAACTGAAAGACGCTCAGGTCATGCGGCTCGTTGGCACCACCAAGTCAACGCTTGCAGCTGTTCGTGACAGGACGCACTGGAACTCCGCCAACCTCACGCCGATGGACCCGGTTACGCTTGGCCTGTGTTCGCAGATCGATCTTGATTTCGAGGTTGCCCGCGCAAACAAGAACCGTCCTGTGACAGCCGACGAGGGGGCAACCCTGGTTTCAGCAGAAATCACCACAGGTCCCGAGCATCAAGACGAGCTTGGACACGGTGGGGATATGCCGCGTCACGAAGATGTGTTCCGCAAGTCGTCCGAGCCCGCGGACACGAGTGCAGACGACAGCGGAGATGATGACGACAATGTCAATCTGGACTCGGTCTTTTCCAAGCTTAAGCAACTGAAAACCGACGACGATTAACGTTCGTCGGGACTTTTTGCGCATCAGGACACTGCAAGTTGCCGGGCAAACATGCCCGGTGGCACGGCGCCCATGGCGGCGAGATCTTCGCCGAAAGTCGAATTGGAAAGCGCTGCCAGTATTGAAAAATGCGATTGCCGCGGGGGCAATCCCGTCTTTTCTATTGGCTAAAGTATTTTATCTGACAAAGTATAGTGTCGGCCAGATAGCGGAGCTGGATGTTCTTGCTGGTCGCGGGTGGCAAAGGGATGGGCAGGGTTGTCCCGGGACGATTAAGCGTAGTTCAGGATTTGCGGTCGTGTGCAGGGCAGCTGTGCCGCGATGCGGATCTCCAGGGTGGAAACGATGACGGATAGCAAGATCGCAATGCCATGGCTTGAGCATTACCCCGAGGGTGTGCCGGCGGAGATAGACCTTAGCAATCTCGGCACGATTCCCGACTTGTTTGAGCAGTCTGTCGCCGACTATTCGGCCGCACTGGCGATTGAAAGTTTCGGCGTCACGATGACATATGGTCAACTGGGAGCCGAGGTGCGCCGTATCGCCATTTCCCTGCAGAAAATGGGTTTGAAAAAGGGTGACCGCGCAGCGATCATGCTACCCAATGTGATGGCCTATCCGCCGCTGATCTATGGCATCCTCATGGCCGGTGGCGTGGTGGTCAATGTCAATCCGCTCTACACGGCGCGCGAAGTTACGTTGCAGCTGAACGATTCCGGCGCGCGCGTCATTTTCGTTCTTGAAAATTTCGCCCATACGGTCAGCGATTCGCTGGACAAGCTGGAGAAACTTGAAACCGCAGTTGTTATTGCTCCTGGCGATCTTCTGGGCTGGAAGGGCAAGCTGGTCAATTTCGTGTCGCGGTGGGTCAAGCGCGCCGTGCCGCCGTTCCGGCTGCCGGCTTCCATGCGCTACTGGCATTTCGTCCACCTCGGCTCGACGGAGAAATTCCGGCCGCCCGGCATAACTGCGGACGATATTGCCTTCCTGCAGTATACCGGCGGCACGACCGGCATCTCCAAGGGCGCAACGTTGCTGCATCGGAATGTGGTCGCCAATGTCATGCAGGCCGAGGCGTGGCTCAAGCCCTTCGTCAAAGGGGCCGGACCCAAGGTGATGTACACGGCGCTGCCCCTGTATCATATTTTTGCACTGACGGCCTGCTGCCTGTTCGTGACCAAGATAGGCGCCATGCAACTGCTGATCGCCAATCCGCGCGACATACCCGGTTTCGTGAAGCAGTTGCAGAAGCGCCCCCCGAACATGCTCGCGCTCGTGAATACGCTGTTCAATGTTTTGTCACATGCGCCGGGCATCGAGCAGGTCGATTTCTCCGATTTACAACTGGCGATCGCCGGGGGCATGTCGACGCAGGCCGCTGTCGCGAAGCGCTGGCACGAATTGACGGGCAAACCGATTGTCGAAGCTTATGGCCTGTCGGAAACCTCTCCGATGGTGACCTCCAACCGGCCAGAAATTACCGAGTTTACAGGTACTATCGGATATCCGGTGTCCTCGACGGTTGTGACGATACGCTCGCCCGAAGGAGACATCCTGCCGGCTGGCGAAGCGGGTGAAGTATGCGTGCACGGGCCGCAGGTTATGGCCGGCTACTGGAACCGCCCGGACGAAACCGCCAAAGTGATGACCGCGGACGGAAGTTTCCGAAGCGGTGATGTCGGCGTTCTGCAGGAAGACGGGCAGATCAAGCTCATTGACCGTATCAAGGACATGATCGTCGTATCGGGCCTGAAAGTGTTTCCCAACGAAGTGGAGGATGTGCTGGCATCGCATCCGGCCGTGCTGGAAGCGGCGGTTATCGGTTTGCCGGACCCGCATTCTGGCGAGGCCGTCACAGCCTATGTGGTGCTGCGCGAAGGCGCAACGGCCAGTGCAGAGGAAATCCGAACCTTTGCACGTGACAGGCTCTCCGGCTACAAGGTGCCGCGGTCCGTCAATATGCGCGACGAACTGCCAAAGACGAATGTTGGCAAGATCCTGCGCCGCGAATTGCGCGATCAGGTAGCCTATGCCGGGGGGCGAGGCAGCCCATCGCCCTAGAAGGCGCTCCGTGACAGAACGTTCTTGCCTCCACAGCCTTTTCGAGTGAACCGGAATGTGCTTCGCGTGAACCACACGGGGCGTGCCAGGCAACTACACTTCGGAAACGCTGTCGATCTTGGTGGCGTAGAAGGCCAGTCGCTCCCGGATGCTCTCGACCGCCTCGTATGGAGCCTCGTAGCTCCATACCGCGTTCTCCACTTCAGAGTTTCCAGCGTTGATGGAGAAGTAGTTCGCCTCGCCCTTGTAGGGGCAATAGGTATGATGGTTCGTGCCCTGCAGGAGATCCATCTTCACGTCGGCGCGCGGAAAATATGCGACCGGCGGATAGCTTGTTTCACGCATGACCAGTACATTGTCACTCTCGGCGATGACCTGTCCGTTGTGAACGGCGCGCCATGTCCTGCCGGCTTTCTCTATGCTGATGGGGTGGTCGGGGCCGGGGGTTTTTACCACGCGCTCTGTCATGACTGGCTCCATTTGCTTGAGGCGCAGCCAATGGCGACCGGCGCTCAGCTTTTGCATTCAATGTAACGAAGCTCAGTTTCGCCCGGCGGGGGGCGATTGCGCAACCCCGCCGGCTGGTTTTCAGAGCTCTGACAGCATTTATAGCAGGCCGTGTTGCTTCAGCGCTGCGGTGATTTCGTCGAGAATGACCGGGTCGTCGATGGTTGCGGGCATCGCCCAGTCCTCCCGGTCGGCGATCTTCTTGATTGTACCGCGCAAAATCTTTCCTGAACGGGTTTTCGGAAGCCGGTTGATGGTCACCGCCTTGCGGAAGGATGCGACCGGTCCGATCTTTTCGCGGACCAGTCCGACGACTTCCTTTTCGATGTCGGCAGTGTCGCGGGTGACGCCCGACTTGAGGACCAGGAAGCCCAGTGGTACTTCGCCCTTGAGGTTATCGGCAGCGCCGATCACCGCGCATTCGGCAACATCGGGATGGCTGGCGAGAACCTCTTCCATGCCGCCGGTGGACAGGCGGTGGCCGGCGACGTTGATGATGTCGTCGGTCCGGCCCATGATGTAGAGATAGCCGTCATTGTCCTTGTAGCCTGCGTCCGCGGTCTTGTAGTAGCCGGGGAATTCGTCGAGGTAACTCTCGCGCATGCGCGCATCGTTCTGCCAGAGGGTCGGCAGGCAGGATGGCGGCAGCGGCAGTTTGACGACGATGGAGCCCATTTGGCCATTGGCCACCGGCTGGCAGGCTTCATCGACAATCTGCACGTCATAGCCAGGCATAGGTACGGTCGGCGAACCATGCTTCACCGGGAGCATGCCAAGGCCGACAGGATTGCCGACGATGCACCAGCCTGTCTCCGTCTGCCACCAGTGATCGATAACCGGTACGCCGAGCTTTTCCTCTGCCCATTTGATCGTGTCGGGGTCTGCCCGTTCACCCGCCAGGAACAGGGTGCGGAAATGCGACAGGTCGTATTTCTGCAGCAACGCTGCCTCGGGGTCCTCCTTGCGGATGGCGCGGAAAGCGGTCGGCGCGGTGAACAGCGCCGCAACTTTGTGTTCTTCGATGATGCGCCAGAAGACGCCGGCATCGGGTGTGCCGATCGGCTTGCCTTCAAAGCAGATGGTCGCCGAACCGTGCAGCAACGGCGCGTAGACGATGTAGGAATGGCCGACGACCCAGCCGACATCTGATGCGGCCCAGAAAGTCTCTCCCGGATCGATCCCGTAGAGATTCTTCATGGTCCATTTCAACGCTACCATATGGCCGCCATTGTCGCGCACGACGCCCTTGGGAATACCGGTCGTACCCGATGTGTAGAGGATATACAGCGGGTCGGTAGCGGCGAGTTCGACGCATTCGGCGCTCTTGCCGGCAGCTTTGGCAGCGGCAACCGCCTGCGCCCAGTCGTGATCGCGTGGCGCGTGCATGTCGGCGTGCGCCTGTTCTCGCTGCAACATCAGGACGGATTGCGGCTTGGATGCCGAAAGGCCGATAGCGGCGTCCAGCAAAGGTTTGTAGGCGACAATACGGCCAGGCTCGATGCCGCAGGATGCGGCCATTATCACCTTTGGCTTGGCATCGTCGATACGGGTCGCCAGTTCCTTGGCGGCAAATCCGCCGAAGACGACGGAATGAATTGCGCCGATCCGCGCACAGGCCAGCATCGCCATCACGGCTTCAGCGATCATCGGCATGTAAACGATGACGCGGTCGCCTTTTTCCACACCCAGATCGCGCAGCACCGCAGCAAGGGTTGAAACTTCATCGCGCAGCTCGGAGAAAGTCCAGGTTGCTTTAGCGCCGGTGATCGGGCTGTCGTAAATCAGCGCGGTCTGGGCGCCGCGTCCGCCGTCCGCATGCCGGTCTAGAGCATTGTAGCAGGTGTTGCACGTGGCGTCCGGAAACCAGCGGCCATAGACGCCGGCGTTGGAATCCAGAATGGTTTGCGGCGGCTTGATCCAGTCGATGTCCCTGGCGGCTTCCGCCCAGAAGGCTTCCGGGTCGTTCTGCCAGCTCTGATAGATTTCGTGATAGCTGCTTGCCATCCGTTCCTCCATATGGGACAGGCCCGGCAGGCCCGTCCGCGGTCTTCATCATCCTGCCCTGCCACGCGCTGCTCGATCAGTTCGGGTGAATACGCCAGCGCCTGTCAACAGTCTCAGCGCCATACTAACCGAAGCGCTGCGAAATCCCATTCGTCTTTGGCAGCGGTGCGGCGAAATTGCCGCAGGCAGGCGTTCGTGCCCCGGGGACTGCGTTGACATAGCGATATGTGCGGCAGACACCGGTTACATTGTCTGGCGATTGAATCCTGCGTCCGCATGGTGCAAAAGCAGTGATGCGTATTGCAAACTTGCGGCGGCTGGTTTTCTGCCTGCCACGTTTCCGGCAGGCTTCATGATCACTGACTTCTGGTTTTATATCGTCGCCATCCCGGCCGTTCTGCTGATGGGACTGGGCAAGGGCGGTTTTGCTGGGACGGGCGTTCTGGCCTTGCCGCTGATGGCGCTGGTGATACCGCCCATTCAGGCCATTACGATCATTCTGCCGATCCTGATGGTGCAGGATATTGTCAGCCTGTGGGCGTTCCGTAACGACTATTCCATTCAGAGCCTGAAGATACTGTTTCCCGGCGGAGCACTTGGAATGATCGCCGGATATTTTACCGCAGCGACGGTATCCAATGGCGGTGTCCTTGTATTGGTCGGAGTTATCTCCGTCGTATTCGTCATTCATTCCGTTGCCGGAAGGTCGGCCCGGTCGCTGGCGCCGGCGCAGGCGACATGGGGCGTGGTCAGCTTCTGGGCGACCGTGTCGGGTTCACCAGCTTTATCGCCAATGCCGGCGGGCCCCCCTTCCAGGTCTTCATGGTGCCGCAGAAGCTGCCGCCGAAAATC
>JAPOIA010000003.1 GCA_029979185.1 Alphaproteobacteria bacterium
CGGTTGGCCTATATCCTGACGGGCGATGCGGAAGCGGACCGCACCAGCAAGATGGGCTTGCTGCGCCTGTCGCGAGCGCTGGCCGCACGCACGGCCCTCGAACCCGGCGATCCGATGGGCGTCAACCCGGCGACCGACGAACTGTCTCTATATCCGCTGCTGTACTGGCCGATCGTGCCGGGCCGTCCGCAGCCGCCGCAAGCGGCGGTCACGCGTCTCAAGGCTTTCATGAAGCAGGGTGGGACGGTCATCTTCGATACGCGCGATGCACAGCGCAACCGGCCTGGCGGTTCGCCGACACCGGAGACAGCCTGGCTGCGAGTTTTGCTTGTTGGCGTCGATGTTCCGGAACTCGAGCCGTTGCCGCGCGATCACGTTCTGACCAAGACCTTCTATCTCATTGACAAGATTACCGGGCGCAATTCCATCGGTCGTACCTGGATCGAAGCGCTGCCGCCGCCGGACAAGAATGCGTCCGGACGTCCGGCACGGGCAGGGGACTCGGTTTCCCCCATCGTTATCACGTCGAACGATCTGGCCGGCGCCTGGGCCTACGACGAGCGGGGCGCGCCGATGTATCCGATGGAATCGGGCGGCGAGCGGGCGCGCGAGTTCGCCCTGCGTAGCGGCGTCAATCTGGTGATGTACACGCTGACCGGTAATTACAAGGCCGATCAGGTGCATGCCCGCGATATTCTCGAACGGCTGGGTCTGTAGGCTCGTGCGCCGCGACTTGCGGCAGAACGCCGGCTGATCCCGCCACGATAGTGAAAGACCCATGACCCAGTTCAAACTATCCCTCGCTCCCCTGCTGCCATGGCCGCTGCTTGTGGCTCTGGCATTGGGTGCTCTCGTCATAGTGGCCCTCGGTCTGTATTCGGGCCGGCGCGGCACATGGCTGCGGGCGCTCGGGCTGGCGCTGATCCTGTTCGCGCTGACCGACCCGTCGCTGGTGCGTGAGGATCGCAAGCCGCTGAAGGACGTGGTGGCGGTCGTGGTCGATGAAAGCGCAAGCCAGAAGATCGGGCCGCGTGCGGCGCAAACAAGTGCCGCGCGGGCGCAGGTGAAAGCGGCGCTGGATGCGCTGGGCAGCGTGGAGGCGCGTTTCGTGACCGCGGGCGGCAGTTCCGCCAACAACGATGGCACGCGCCTGTTCAATGCCCTGTCCGGTGCGTTTGCCGATGTGCCGCCCGATCGTATCGGCGGCGCTATCTTGATCACGGATGGTATCGTGCACGATATCCCCGGCGCGGCTGCGCAGCTGGGATTCAAGGCGCCGCTGCATGCGCTGATCACCGGTCGCGAAGGAGAACGCGACCGCCGCATCGAACTGGTCGAGGCGCCGCGCTTCGGACTTGTCGGCAAGGACCAGATGATTTCCGTACGCGTTCATGATACGGCAAATTCAAATGAGCCAATCGATCTGCTGATCCGCCGCGACGGTGAACAGGTTGGCCGATACAGGGCGCGTGCCGGACAGATCGTCAAGGTGCTGGTGCGCGTCGAGCATGGCGGGCCGAATGTCGTGGAACTCGACGTTCCCGCCACCAAGGGCGAACTCACCGAGCTCAACAACAAGGCGGTAGTGACAATTGAAGGCGTCCGCGACAAGCTGAAAGTGCTGCTGGTATCGGGCGCGCCGCATCAGGGCGAGCGCATGTGGCGCAACCTTTTGAAGTCGGACGCCAACGTCAATCTGATTCACTTCACGATCCTGCGGCCGCCGGAAAAACGCGACGGAACGCCGATCAACGAACTGTCACTGATCGCCTTTCCGACTGCCGATCTGTTCGGGCGCAAGATCAAGGACTTCGACCTGATCATCTTCGACCGCTATTCGGACCAGAACATCCTGCCGTCGATCTACTTCGAGAATATCGTGCAATTTGTTCGCAACGGCGGCGCGCTGATGATGGCTGTCGGCCCTGACTACGCCACGCGCGAGGGCCT
Source organism: Alphaproteobacteria bacterium (assembly GCA_029979185.1). GTDB lineage: Bacteria > Pseudomonadota > Alphaproteobacteria > Rhizobiales > Beijerinckiaceae > Terripilifer. The sequence goes on from JAPOIA010000003.1 coordinate 1,951, forward strand.
GTTCTATTCGCCGCTCGGCGCGATCGCACCCGCACGCCCCACCGGGCGTCTGATCGAGAGCCCGTTCCGTGCGACCATCACGGAAAATGGTGCGAAGCATCCGGTCACGCGCGGTCTGCCAGGCTCGGAAGCGAGCCCGCCGGACTGGAGCGAATGGTATCGCCTGGTTGGCGCTACGACGACGCGCGGCGTGCCGGTCATGGCCGGAGCTGCCAATTCGCCGCTGCTTGTTCTCTCCCGCGAAGGCAAGGGTCGTATCGGCTTGATGTTGAGCGACCAGATATGGCTATGGGCGCGCTCCTATCGCGAGGGTGGTCCGCACCTGGAGCTGTTGCGGCGGGTGGCGCACTGGCTGATGAAGGAACCGGAGCTCGAGGAAGAAGCCCTTCGGGCCAGCGCGCGCGGAACGGAAATCACGGTAACGCGGCAGAGTCTGAAGCCCGTCGTGCCGCCGGTGGTACTGACCTCGCCGACCGGCAAGAAGCAGACGCTCACGTTGGCGGCCGGTGATCCGGGATTGAGCCGCGCCTCGATCAAGGTGACGGAACTCGGCCTCTACAAGTTGAGCGACGGTACGTTGAATGCGCTTGTCAATGTCGGTCCGGAAAACCCGCGGGAGTATCGCGAAGTGGTTTCAACAGTCGATACGCTGACGCCACTAGCCAAGGCGACAGGTGGTTCCGTCCGTCGCATTGGCCGCTCCAGCGGCGAGGGCATAGACATGCCGAGGCTGGCTGCTCTGCGCAACAGCCCTGTCTATGGCGGTTCCGATTACATCGGCATCAAGCGCACGGGGGCCAGTGTCGTTACCGGCATTGGCGTTGCACCTTTGGCAATAGGCTTCCTTGGCCTGCTGGCGCTATTGGGATCGATCATCGGCGGCTGGCTTTGGGAAGGACGCCAGAGGCGGGCATAGATTGCCCGTGTTCGCTCTAACGTGCCGCTGCATTAAATTTCGGACATGATCGATATGCGCCTTTTTTGTGTGCAAGGCGTGTGATAAGTATAATGGAAATGGTTGCGAGACAGTTCTGCGTCGTGGACGCAGTTGATGGTGAAGCCATCCAACAATCACGGCGATCCCGTTCCGGATCAGGCCGGGCATAAAAAACTCTCCAGAGCCGGCGCATTGGCCGGTATAAGATTCCATCAACAGTTAATGCTGCGATGCCGGGCTATGAGCGCCCGGAGGAGCTGTATGAAAGACCGAATGCTGCCATGACAGGCGTGCACGAAGTTGCAAGAAGGACCGCGGCTGCGAAGGCGCATGCGCGTTCGTTTGTGCTGGTCATTGCGGCATGCGTGTTCGTGCAACTGTTCCCGGTCAAATTCGCTCTCGACAGGAACGGGATCGAGGATCCGCTTTACTTCAAGACGCTTCTTGTTCAGCCGGATGTGATGCGCGTGGAGAAGTTCCCCGCACCGCTGCTTGGGGCCGTTGCACCTGCAAATGTATTTGCCGAAGAGGCCTTGGAGGCTGGGCAAAACATTCCGCGGCAAGCCTTTGCAATCGCAGCGTCCTATTTGGCAACCGGTCCACCGCTTCTTTAGCAGGCGTATTTTCCTTTCTATCCAATCAATCCGGTAGCCTGCGCAAATCCTTTGCAGCATTACGCCACTTTGCAACGTAATGCCTGCCATGTGCCGGCTTTTGCGAATGGTCGCGCACGTCCGGATGCATTCTTCAAATTCGGGACCGAGAGGTTCCCAGCGAAAGTCGATCTCTATGGATCAGGTACACATGCTTTCGGCAGCAGGGCAGGCGTTTGTCGCGCTCATGGATCCCTGGCGCATGCTGCTGTTGTTTTCGGGCGTCATCATGGGTCTTGTGCTCGGCATTCTTCCGGGTATCGGAGGTTTGGCCGGCCTCGCGTTGTTGCTGCCCTTCACTTTCAATATGGACCCCTATGCCGCAATGGCGCTGTTGCTGGGTCTGGGAGCGGCCGGTGCAACGGGCGATCCCATTCCCGCGATTCTGTTCGGCGTTCCGGGCGGCGCCGGTTCTGCGGCAACCGTTCTCGACGGTCTGCCAATGGCCAAGAAGGGGGAGGCCGCACGGGCTCTGTCGGCAGCCTATATGTCGTCAATGCTTGGTGGTGTATTTGGCGCTATCGTCATGGCGCTGTGTTTGCCCATCCTGCGACCGATGATCCTGTATATCGGCTCGCCGGAACTGCTGGCGTTTGCCGTACTCGGTATTTCCATGGTCTCGGTGCTGGCGGGCAGCGCGCCATTGCGCGGGCTGATTGCCGCGTGTCTTGGCATCATTCTGGCCATGGTCGGTTCCGACCCGCAGACTGGTACCCTGCGCTGGACGATGGACTCGCTCTACCTGTGGGAAGGGGCGCCACTGGTTCCCATCGTGCTAGGCATATTCGCGCTACCGGAACTTGCCGACCTTGCAATCTCGCGTACTACGATTGCACCCGGCTCGAAACAGCTTAGCACCTCGTGGTCGGGCATGATGCAGGGCGCACGGGACTGTTTCACCCACTGGTGGCTTGTGTTCCGCTGCTCCTCCATCGGTGCGCTGTTGGGTGCAGTTCCGGGCATCGGCGGATCAATTATTGACTGGGTCGCATATGGTCATGCATTGCGCTCCGAGAAAGGCGCGCAGCAGACTTTCGGGCGGGGCGACGTTCGCGGCGTTATCGCCTCCGAAAGTTCCAACAATGCGAAGGAAGGCGGCGCGCTCATTCCGACGGTTGCCTTTGGTGTTCCCGGATCGGCAAGCATGGCGATCCTGCTTGGTGCATTCATGATCCATGGTCTCGTACCGGGGCCTGAAATGCTGACCAAGAACCTGAACATCACCTATGCGATGATATGGTCGATCGCCATCGCCAATGTCGTCGGCGCCGGCTTGTGCTATCTGTTCAGCGGCCAGTTCGCGAAGATTGCGACGTTGCGCTACACGCTGATCATGCCTTCGGTGCTTGGTATCATCTATATCGGCGCATTCGAAGGTTCGCGAAACTGGGGCGATCTGTGGACGCTGCTTTTCTTCGGCTTGCTGGGCTGGACGATGAAGCAGCTGAAGTGGCCGCGCCCGCCGCTGGTTCTGGGCTTTGTACTGGGCGACATCATCGAACGGTACATGTTCATTTCCATCCAGCGATATGGCTACGAGTGGCTGTTCCATCCGCTTGTGGTCATTCTCTTCGCCATGGCAGCCCTGGGATTGCTGCGGCCGATGCTGCAGGACGTTCGCATTCATGGCGGCCTGAAAAAGATGTTGACCAACTTCGGCGCGCCCCGTTTCGCCCTGCATCAGCTGTTCTATATCTTCCTGCTGGCAGTGCTCGGATACATGCTCTGGGAAGCAAGGGAATGGCCTGGAGCCGCGAAGATCATCCCGGTGATCGTCGGTTCGCTTGCCGTTGGGCTGCTGTTGATCAGCCTGTTCAACGATGCGTGCAGAAGGCCCGAAGCGCAGGCAGATCTTGGCATCGAGGCTGCCGCGCAGAAGGAAGTCGAAAAGAAGATACACATGGACGTGGATTCAGGCACCGATCATCTGCCACCTTCGCTGGTGTTCCGGCGGGCGGTGGGCTTCTTCGGCTGGCTGCTTGCCTTCATGTTCTCCATGTGGGCGATCGGCCTGATCCCGACTGTGCCTCTGTTCGTGATCGCATTGATGCGGCTGGAAGGGCCCGAGCCTTGGCGGCTGGTCTGGCCGCAGGCGGTCATCCTGCCTGTTTTCATCTGGGCGGTATTCGATCAGCTGCTGACGATCCCCTGGCCGCAAACCCTGCTGGGCACGCTGTTCCCGGTTCTGAAAGGGATCATTCCGTCTGTTTGAGGAAGTGCTTCCGGTTGTGACCGGACGCCTCCCCGAAAAGAAATGTCCGGGTTTGCGCCCGGACATTTTCTTTTGACTTCTATCCAAGGTTTGCAGCCGCTGCTCGTGGCTGTCACTCGTCCCTGTATTTGACCGTTTCGATCATCATCCGGGTGAGTGCCGGGCCGCGGCCTTCGAAATTGTCGATCCAGATGTCGACAAACTGCGGCTGGCCTGTACCCTTCTTTTTCCAGTGGGCGTAGGCGGTTGCCTCCCATATGCCTTCCGAGCCGGTATAGCCGGTTTCCCGGCGGATACGGCCAATCTCGTCCAGTTCCAGTTTACCTGGAATATGCACATGGATCATGTGGCGGATCGCATCGGGATATTCGCAGGCGTTGACGATCAGCCGGTGATCCTCGTAGCGCTGCTGGAAACCGTGGCTGGTTTCGCCAGCCGCGATTTCGGCCGACTGCAAATGCTTAAAGCCAAGATCTATCGCTTCGCTTTGCAGCGCATCGGGATTTTCCGCCAGTGCCTTGGCATAGGTGATGGCGTCGCGAATATAGCTGCTGACCTCGTTGGGTTCGTAGATTCCGCGCTGCGGTGCGGCCGGTTGCGAGCCGCGTTTGCTGCCGCCAAAAAGATTGCCAAAAAGGTTGCCCAGCGGGCTGTTGTTCCTGTTCAACATCGTGTCACCATGCCCTGCCGATTGTGCCGCTCACGTTGTCCAGAGCCCCTTCCACAAGTTCGCAAACCAGCAGCCTCGCCGGATCGACGGGACCCGGCATGGTCAGGAGGCCGGGTCTTACCTGCTTGAAACCCACCCTGCCGTAAAACGGCGCATCGCCTACCAGGAAAACCAAAGTGTGGCCTGCTTCGCGCGCAACCCGCAACGAGCGGCGGATCAGGGCCTCGCCAATGCCGCGTGAGCGGAACGAGGGGTCGACCGTCAGCGGGCCCAGCAACAGCGCAGGCGCCGCGCCGGCGCGGACCGGCGTCATGATGTTGGAGCCGACCAGAAAGGTTCCGACATGGGCGACAAAAGAGAGTGAGAAATCCGGTGCGACGTGTTCTCGCAGCCGGTAGGCGGTTCGGGCGAAACGGCCGGGGCCGAAGGCGCGCTCGTCCAGCCGCAGGATTTGCGGCAGGTCCCCTTCATGCAGAGGGCGCATTTCCAGCGCTGGCAGGACCGGCGTGGCATTGCCATCGAATGTTGCAGAGGGTGATGGATCGCTCATGGACCGCTTCTTTAGAGCCTTTCGCGGCTACATGGAAGAGGTGAAACGCTTTCAAGCAGTTGTGTGGCGCTTTTCGGGCATTTTAGGGCGGTTCAGCTTACCATGTCGGAGGCGAGGGAAGTTCTTCGACCACCTCCAGGATGCGATCGCGCGTGGCGCGGGCCGTATCCGGCGGCAGTGCGTCGATGGTGAAGAATTGAACGTCGCGGATTTCCCAATCGGGTTTGCGGGTTCCGGCTATGCGGAAATCCCGTGCCACGAAGACCGCGATGTGGTCACGCTTTGAATAGCGGTTGTTGAAATAGATGCCAAACAGCTGCGCGGGACCGTTCAGCTCCACGGAGGTTTCCTCGCGCAACTCGCGCGCAACGGCCTGCTGCAGGGTTTCGCCCGCATCGACACCGCCACCGGGCAGGTGCCAGCCGGGCAGGTAGGAATGGCGCACCAGCAAAACCCGGTTCTGCCTGTCGAGAACCATCGCCCGCACGCCAAGGGTCATGGGGCGTACAAAGCGCAAGACCAGATGCTGGCAAACCAGCATCATGTTGATCAGGGGCCGGGGCATTCGCGGCATGAAACTGTATCCATTGTCTGTTCAAGCGGCTGCATTTTTGCGAAATCCGGGAAATCTGTGGCTTTCCGCCGCGGTTCGGTATCGCATGCAATCATGTGCTGGCCAAACAGGCATCTCTTCTTTAGAAATATTCTAAATGCTGGCGGCCGTCATCGGCGCATCTGGAGACAGGCTTTGAAGAACTTCTCGGACCTCACCGAACGGGAGATTTTGGCGGTTGCGATTGCCTCTGAAGAGGAGGACAGCCGCATTTATCAATCGTTCGCGGACGATCTGGCTGAGCGTTACCCGGCTTCGGCGCAGGTTTTCGTCGAAATGGCCGAGGAGGAGAAACAGCACCGGCATGCCCTGCTGCAGATGTACGAGGAGCGGTTCGGGCCGAACCTGCCGCCGATCCGCCGCGAGGACGTGAAGGGCTTTCTCAAGCGCCGTCCGGTCTGGCTGTCGAAGAATCTGCCGCTGGATACCGTCCGCAAGGAAGCGGAAAACATGGAGTTTCAGGCGGCGCGCTTCTATCAGAAAGCGGCCGAGCGGACGACGGATGTTGGCATTCGCAAGTTGCTGGGCGACCTGGCGGAAATCGAGAAAGACCATCGCCATACGGCAGGCAAGCTGGAAGCGGCGCATCTGACCGAAGAGGCACTGGAGGAAGAGGACAGGACCCGTCACCGCATGTTTGTGCTGCAATATGTGCAGCCCGGACTTGCCGGCCTGATGGACGGGTCCGTTTCGACGCTGGCGCCGCTGTTTGCTGCCGCCTTCGCCACCCACAACAACTGGCAGACCTTTCTGGTCGGTATGGCCGCGTCCATTGGCGCGGGCATTTCGATGGGCTTCGCCGAGGCCCTCTCCGACGATGGCTCGCTCACCGGGCGCGGTTCGCCATGGCTGCGGGGCATTACCAGCGGGTTGATGACCTGCTTGGGCGGTATCGGGCACACGTTGCCCTATCTGGTTCCCGATACCTGGGCCAATGCCTTCTGGATTGCCACCGGGATTGCCGCTTTCGTTGTGTTTATCGAATTGTGGATCATCGCCTGGGTGCGGGCGAAATATATGGATACACCCTTCCTGCAGGCGGCCTTCCAGATCGTCGTCGGCGGGGTCATCGTACTGGCGGCGGGTATCCTGATAGGCGGGGCCTGACCGTCCCGCCGTTTCTTCCGCGATCCAGCAAAAGCCCTCCGGCGGGGGAAGCGGGAGGGTTCTGGAAAACGCCGGATTTCTGGTCCGGCGCGGACTTTCCGTAATTGGCCCAGTGGGGCCGGATAATTCAGTTGCAGACGCGGATGTAACGGTAGCCGCGGAAGTCGCCCCAGCGGTTGTAGCGCGGGCGCTTCTCGGTCCAGCAGTCGCTGTAAACCGGAGCGGCGTGCGAGCGGGCGGAATGAGCAAGAATTGCTGTGCCGACAACGGCTGCAGCCAGGCCACCGAAGAAGGCGCCGCGGCGGCCGAACTTCGCTTCAGCGGGAGCCGCCGACAGGGCGAGCGTTGCAGCGACAGACAGGGCGGCGACGGTAGCGGTAGCAAACTTTTTCATCTTCTCTCTCCATAAGATGGGTGGCTCGGTGGCCCCCGTGTTTCGATGGTTGGAGAGTAACGCCTCTCGTACCGGGACGATGTGCGGGGGCGCACGCGCGAAGCAGATCTCCTATCCGCCCAGCATGCGATCGAGGAGGCTACGGTCGGCGCGCGGGATCGACCGCTTCCGATTGGCGTTGCCTATAGGCGCCGGGGGCAAAAGATCATTGCCGCGATTAACGGAGCCGCGAGGCGTGGCGATTGCCTGCCCCGCCGGATTGATCGTCATCGGCTGGCTTCGGTCATTAGAGCGCTTGGCGACGAATTGCGGTTTCGAACCGATGAGCGCCGGAGGCACGGGCGGCGGACGGTTGTCGGTAGCCGGATCACGCCAGATGCCGGTCGGCAAGCGTTCCCGCTGCTCCTTTGCAAGCGCCTGCCGCATGAAGTCGCTCCAGATCAGCACTGGCAGATTGCCGCCGGAGGCCTTGCGGGTCGGCTTGGAATCGTCGTTGCCGAGCCATACGCCGGCGACGATGCGGCTGGTATAGCCGATGAACCAGGCATCGCGATAATCCTGGGTCGTTCCAGTCTTGCCGGCTGCCTGCCAGCCGGGCAGTTCGGCGCGGCGCGCGGTGCCGGTCAGCAGGGTTTCCTGCATCATCGAGTTCATCATCGCCACATACTTTGGCGCGATCACCCGGCCCGATGCATTGTAGCGATGGTTGTAGATCACCCGGCCGCGTCCCCTGGCACTGGCCCGGCGTACGCGCACGATGACATAGGGTTCGACACCGATACCGCCGTTGGCGAAGACGGAATAGGCGCCGGTCATTTCCAGCAGGTTGACTTCCGACGTGCCGAGCGCGAGCGAAGCGTTCTTCTTCAGAGGCGAATGAACACCAAGACGACGCGCGGTGTTCGCGACAGCGGACGGTCCGAGTTCCAGCGCCAGCCGGACGGCGACCGTGTTCAATGACAGGGCCAGCGCCCGCGTCAGCGTCACGTTCCCATAGTATTTGCGGTTGGAGTTCTCAGGCCGCCAGCCGCGGATGTTGACCGGTCCGTCGACCCGGCGGCTATCGGGATTGAGACCGCGCTCCAGAGCGGTCAGATAGACGAACGGCTTGAAGGCAGACCCGGGCTGGCGCTTGGCGGCAACCGCCCGGTTGAACTGGCTCGATCCATAATCGCGTCCGCCGACAAGCGCGCGGATACTGCCGTTGGGATCCATGGCGACAAAGGCGCCCTGCGACACCCGGTATTTCTTGCCGTATTTGTCCAGCGCATGCGCAAGCGCCTTTTCAGCCTGGCTCTGCATGGACGTGCTGATGGTTGTTTCCACCACCAGGTCGTGATCGAAGGCGCCGAGAATCTGGTCAAGCCGGTCCATGACGAAATCGGCAGCATAGTTGATCGACCCGGAGCCACCGTTCCGTTTGGCCTTTGCCGGGCTCGCTAGCGCTACCTTGGCCATGGATTCGGTGATGTGACCTTCCTGCGCCATGGCCGTCAGCACGAGGGCGGCGCGCGCCTCGGCGGCCTGCGGATTCCGGTTCGGCGCATAACGGACAGGAGCCTTCATCAATCCGGCGAGCATGGCCGCTTCGGCCAGCGACACGTGACTGGCGCTATGACCGAAGTACCGCTGCGCCGCCGCCTCGACCCCATAGGCTCCCGAGCCGAAGTAGACCCGGTTGAGATACAACTGGAGGATTTGATCCTTGGAGTATTTCTGCTCGAGCCAGACCGACAGTATCGCTTCCTGGATCTTGCGGCTGGCGGTACGTTCCTGGGTCAGGAACAGGTTTTTCGCCAATTGCTGCGTCAGGGTGGAGCCGCCCTGCAAACCGCCGCCGCGACGGGCGACATTATTCCAGACGGCGCGGGCAATGCCCACCAGATCGATACCCCAGTGGCTGTGGAAGCGGCGGTCTTCGATGGCGATAAACGCCTTGGGCAAATAGGGCGGCAGATCGCGCAGACGGATGGCCGGGCCGCCCGTATCGCCCCGATTGGCGAGGAGCGAGCCGTCGGCAGCGAGAATGGCGATGTTCGGCGGACGCCTGGGAACGGCCAACTGGTCGATCGGCGGCAGCTTGCTGGCATGATAGGCCACGATACCGGTGGTTCCGATCACGCCCCAGATGGACAGTACAAATCCCCAGTAGACCATTCCGCCGATGATCGAGCGGCGGCGCGGCCTGCGGCGGCGCGCAGTGTCCCTGGGCGCATCGGATTGCTTGCGGCCCTTCTTTTCGCCTTTCTGGTCGCCCTTGTCCGGTTTCGCACCGCGCGAGGAGCCGCCAAACATGCGTGCGAAGAATCCCGGCCTGCGCGTTTTGGCCGACTTGCTACCTGTCTTGCTACCCGACTTGCCTTCGGATTTGCGCCTGCCCGCGCCGATCCGGTCGTCGGGATCGACCCGCAGGGCCCAGGATCTTCCTGGCATGGCGCCCAAATAGGGCTCCTCTTTCCTGCTGTTGCCGGCCATGTTCCTGCTGCTCTCGATAGGTTTGTCGGGCAGACCCCGGCCGGTCAGCGACAGCAATACCCGGGGACACACGGAAAAACTCCGGTCCGCTGCAGGGCAACGGGCGGAGGGCGAAGAGGATGGCCAGGGCGAACCGGGCGCATTCCCCGCTTGTAGGTTAAACCGGGCGAATTAAGGGCTGGTAAAGGATTAATTCTTCGTGAGAATGTCATGCCAAAGCTGCGGGCATTGCCATGGGAACCGAGCGGTTTCTCCGAATTCTGGGGACATTTTCCGCATTTCCACCCCTATCGGAGGGTAACGCTTGCGCTCTTTGGTGCAAAACGCCAAACATTCCGGGACCATTTATCCGGAGCCTGCCCGCGCTTATATTGCGCACCCGAATGCAGGCTTCCGCGGTTTCCGGATTTTTCTAGACAAGCATGACGGACTGGAACGATGAAAGTCACTCTTGAGCGGTCGGCGTTGCTAAAGTCACTCGGGCATGTCCACCGGGTGGTGGAACGCAGGAACACCATCCCGATCCTGTCGAATGTCCTTTTACGGGCCGCCGACCAGACGCTGAACTTCAAGGCGACCGACCTCGACCTGGAAGTGGTGGATTCGACGGGCGCGGATATTGGCCAGAGCGGCGCAACTACCCTGCCGGCACATACGCTGTATGAAATCGTCCGCAAGCTGCCGGACGGCGCGCAGGTTTCGCTGGAACTGGGCAGCAATGCCGGGCAGCTGCTGCTGCGCTCCGGGCGCTCGCGCTTCACCCTGCAATCCCTGCCGGAAAGCGACTTCCCCGATATCAGCGTCGGCGAATTCGACAATTCTTTCTCGCTTGCGGCGGGCGATCTGAAGAAGCTGATCGACAAGACGCAGTTCGCCATTTCGACGGAAGAAACGCGCTACTACCTGAACGGCATCTACATGCACACCATCGATGTGGACGGCCATACGATGCTGCGTGCAGTCGCGACCGACGGTCACCGGCTGGCGCGGGTGGAGATACCGGCTCCCACCGGTTCGGCCGGCATGCCTGGCGTCATCGTGCCGCGCAAGGCGGTGGCCGAACTGATCAAGCTGCTGGAAGAAACCACCGACGACATCAAGGTGGAACTGTCGGCAACCAAGGTGCGCTTCACGGTCGGCAATGTGCTACTCACATCGAAACTGATCGACGGGACGTTCCCCGACTACAACCGTGTCATCCCCGCCAACAACGACAAGCGCCTCGTCGTCGATTGCGACCTGTTCACCGCTGCCGTCGACCGCGTGTCGACGATTTCTTCCGAACGCGGCAGGGCCGTAAAACTGTCGCTGGCCGACGGCAAGATGACGCTGACCGTCACCAATCCCGATTCAGGCACTGCAACGGAAGAGCTGGAAGTCGACTACGATGCCGCGCCGCTCGAGATCGGCTTCAACGCCCGCTACCTCCTCGACATCACCGGCCAGCTCGACAGCGATACCGCACTGTTCAAACTGTCCGATTCCGGATCGCCCACCATCATCCAGGACCGCGACGGCGCGGCAGCCCTGTATGTCCTGATGCCCATGCGGGTCTAGCGGCTTCCATTTTTCCCTGCCCCTGCAGTTTTGCGACGGAGAACGTTCATGAAAGTCGAAGCGATTTCCTATGCCGTCGACGGGCTGGATTTCCAGAGCGAGCTGGTATTCGACGAAACGGCAGCTGGCCCGCGGCCGCTGCTCGTCGCCGCGCCGAACTGGGCCGGGGTGACGCCGCGCGCTGTCGAGATCGGCAAGGAGCTTGCCGCGCAGGGTTATGTGGTGCTGGTTGCCGACATGCACGGGCTTGCCCGCCGTCCGACCGGACAGGAAAATCCCATGGAGTTCCTCAAGCCGTTGATTGCGGAACCTGCCGTCACCCGCGCCCGTATCAACGCGGCGATGGACGCCCTGACAAGCGGCGCGACGGAACGCGGCATCGGCAATGCGAACTATCGCGCCGCCATCGGATACTGCTTCGGCGGCGCCAATGTCATCGATCTGGCCCGCTCGGGCGCCGATGTCGCTGCGGTCGTCAGCATGCATGGCAATCTGAAAACCGGCCTGGAAGCCACGGCAGGGAGCGTGAAAGCCTCCATCCTCGTCGTGCACGGTGCGCAGGACCCGATTGCCCCGAAAGGCGACCGCGATGCTTTCGAGGCCGAGATGACGGCGGCTGGAGCGGACTGGACGATGCTGACATTGGGCGGCGTCTACCACAGCTTCACAGACCCGTCTGCCAACCGTCCGCCATCGTCGCAGTTTTCATCGAAGGCATCGCGTTACGGCTATGCGCTGGCGCATACGTTCATCGCCGACGCCTTTGCAGGAAAGCGCTAAAGCAAACGTCAGACCGGATCGTAACCGCCTTCACCGTTGAGACGGATCGCTCCGGCAATAGCGGGCTGCGCCCATTTGGCTGTTGCGCCGATGCCGCCAAAGGCGAACAGGTGCGGCACGACCTGGCCGAGTTCGCCGTTGGCATTGGCTGCTGCAAGCTGGCGGATGATCGGGTCGGGCGCGACCGACTTGAAGGCCTGCTTGACGAGGCCGCTGCGCGTGGCAAGCGATTCCGCCGAGGCCTTGACGCCGCATTTGCGGGCGAAGTTCAACCACGACATCAGGCTGGTGGGGCCGGCAAGGCCGATATGAACCGGCACATGAATGCCGCGTTCGCGCAGCCAGCCGATCCAGCGAATAGCGGGCGCTGCATCGAAAATGAACTGGGTCACGATATGACTGTTCAGGCCGCCGCTCTGGATCGCCGCCAGCTTGGTAACTAGCACCGATTCCAGTTCCTCGTCACTCATCGCCGGGTGCCCATCCGGAAATCCGCCGACGCCAACATCGGCGATGCGATTGCCCTGCAAGACACCACTCTCGATGATGGAAAGCACATCGCGCACCGAACCGGCGGGAGTGACCGTATCACCGCCGATCAATAGGACCCTGGTAACGTCCGCCTGCGTGTTGAATGCTGCCAGCAAGGCATCGACATCCTTCATCGACGCAAAGTGGCGGGCCGCCAGATGCGGCACGGGCACAAGGCCGGCCGCACGGATCGCGACAGCCGCCGCAATCCCGTCCTCGGGCTTCTGGTTCGGCAGCATGGTGAGATAGACCGTCGTTCCCGGCGTCAGCGTTTCACGCAGCGCGGCGATGTCCTTGTCCGAAGGCTTCGTTGCCTCGAATGTGCAGGGCCGCATGAAAGCGGCGATCTGTTCGACAGCGGCATTGTCCGCATCCGAACTGGCCGGTATTCCTGACTTGTCAGAATTCGACTTGCCGAAATTCAAGATTGCCATGGCAGGCTCCCGGTAGCTATTCGCGGCGTCTGGAAATGACGAACGACTCGTCCCAGAACCACAGACCGCCATTCTTGTGCAGCACGTCCTGGGTCGCTTCGAGATAGCGATTGTCCGACACGACAGGACCAAGGCGGTTGTCCTCGATCTGCGCGACGTAGACCGCGTCGTTCCAGGCAGCAAACAGCGTCGATGTGCCGATCGCGCCGGCAACTTCGGTCGGCAGCGTATGCATTTCGTAGCGGAACAGGGACTTGGCGTCGGAGTTGGCGTTGAAGTTGAAATTCCGCGCGGCGTTGCCGAGCTCCGCCTTCACCGCCTTCAGCAGGTCATGGCGATTGTTGGTCACAAACGGCTCGTCGTCTGGCCAGATCTTGCGGATGATTTCCATGCCCGGATCGTTGCCATAGGAGTGAATGCCGATAAGACGCCCGCCCGGGCCGAGCGCCCGCACCAGCGGAGCCAGGACGCGCTTGGCCTTGAAGTCAACGCTGGCCTTGGCCCGGTAGGGCTGGGACGCGATTATCAGATCGAACTCCGCAGGCGTCTGTCCCTGTTTCGGGATTACGGAATCGAGCAGGAAGCGATGATCTTCACGATAGATCACCAGCACCGCGGGACGATCGTAGACGGAGTTGCCCGTCTTGCCGGTATGGGCGTTCCAGTTCTTGGCCAGGAACGGTTCAAGCTGGGTGATCTGCTCTTCAAATGCCGACGAAGTATTGCCGGTCAGGCGCACCTCTTCCCACACCATGCTCGAAGCTGCCTGTACGTCGCGCACTGTGAGCCAGGGCGCGTTGGCATATTGCAGATTGGTCAGCACCAGAACGGTCGAGGGATGCTCAAAAAAGCGGTCGGGCATCTTCTGGAGTGTCAGGCGTACGTCTTCGAGGCTGATTTCCTTGCCCGCTACATAGAACGGCATTGTCGGAAAACGCGCATGCATGGAACGCATGACCCGCGACAGGATAGTGCCGTCGCCGACGCCGGCGTCGAAGACGCGCACGGCAGGCGGCTTGGGATGCAGATTGGTCAACTCCTGCGTGACGCGGTTCGCAACCTCCCACTTCTCGCTGCATGTGTTGACGAACATGAGATACTTCTGACGGTTATCGTAGAAGCGAAAATTATGCTCGTCGTTCGGCTTTGCGTTCGACTGGGCGTTCGCGACAGCTTGTGCTGGCGGCGCAGGCGGGGCTGCTGGTGTTTGCGGTACCATCGGTGGCGCTGCCTTTTCCTGGAGTTGCGGCTCAACCGCCGCTTGCGATGGAGCTGTCACTGGAGATCGATCGCGCGGAGGAATCGCGGTCATGCCGCCACGCAGTTTCGGGCTGCCCTTGTAGTTGCGCATGAATGCGCGGATGCGGTCGAGCGTGTCGGTGGTGATGCGGCCGCCGTTGCGCAACCGGCTGACCAGCTTGCCGTCATTGATGGCAGCCCGGCCAAAGGTCGACTCGGCCAGACCGGCGGACCGGCAAAAATCGCTGATTTCGAGAAGTAGTTCGTTGGTGCTCATGGCGCGCCCCGCTCGTTTCGATCCCCGCCTCTTTGCAATTCGATGCTTCCGACCCGCATGGTTCGCATATGGAGTGCTTGCCGATTTACCGGTTCGATTGTCCGTGCAGGCCGGACGTCAAATTGAGTTCAAAGTTATGGGAAGTCAACCAAATTTCATCCCACATATTTTGTGGGATGAATGTGTATTATATCCCACTTTTCCAGCTTTGGAAAATAAATTTGGGTCCGAATCACGTTTCATGGCACATCGGTCCCATGCCAGCCGCCGCCACCATCGACATGCTACAGAGCTGCTCATTCCCGGCTATCCGCAGGTTGCGGCTCACGAATTTCCGCAGCTATGGCGCACTTGATTTCAGGACCGGCAGCACACTGATCGCACTGACTGGCGAGAACGGGGCCGGCAAGACCAATTTGATCGAGGCATTGTCGCTGCTGTCCCCGGGGCGCGGCCTGCGACGGGCCGAAATGGCAGCCTGCGCACGCGCGCCGGGATCAACCGGCTTTGCCATTTCGGTCGATCTGGACGGGCCGTATGGCGAGACCCGGCTCGGCACCGGTACCGAAATCGCCTACCCGGGCAGCAATCCGGTTCGCCGCTACAGGCTGAACCAGGCCAACGCGGGATCGGCCCGTGCATTCGCCGACCATCTGCGCGTAGTCTGGCTGACACCTTCAATGGATGGCCTGTTTACCGGAGCCGCGGGCGAGCGGCGGCGATTCCTCGACAGGCTGGTGCTGGCGGTCGATGCCGATCACGCCAGCCGCACCAATGCGCTTGAACGGGCCCTGCGCAATCGCAACAAGCTGCTGGAAGCAAGTCCCGGCAACGGGGCCTGGCTGGATGCGGCAGAGCGCGAGATCGCCGAACTGGGCGTTGCGGTTACAGCAGCCCGCAACGAGACCGTTGCGCGGCTGGCGGCGCTGATTGCAGCAACGAAGGACGAAAATTCCGCCTTTCCCTGGGCGATCGTTGCCCTGGAAGGGGAGATCGACAGGCTGGTGGCGAACTATCCGTCGCTGGAAGCCGAAGACCGTTACCGGGGCCTTTTGCGGGACAATCGCGGCCGCGATGCAGCGGCAGGCCGGACCCTGCTGGGCCCGCAGGCCAGCGATCTCGTCGTCTCCCACGGACCGAAGGAGATAGCGGCCTCGCAGGCATCAACAGGCGAACAAAAGGCCCTGCTGACTGGGCTGGTTCTGGCCCACGCCCGGCTCGTGGCGAGCATGTCCGGAATCATGCCGATCATCCTGCTGGACGAAATAGCGGCACATTTCGACCCGCTGCGGCGCTCGGCTCTTTATGGCGAACTGCAGTCTCTCCGCGCTCAGGTCTGGATGACCGGGGCCGATCCAGCCCTGTTTGCCGAAATCGCCGGATGCGCCGATATCCTGCAGGTTCGCACGGGGGCCGTATCACCGCTCGAAGGGTAAACCGGAACACCCCGCCAGGCGGGCGCCACCGGCGCCCTGCGCGATTTTGCCAGCTATCGCAAAGTTGCAAGTTTTAATGAATGAAATCAGGATGTTGGCTGCTGTCTTCGGAGCCCTGCAACTTTGGACCGCAAGCAGACCTCAATTTAATCGGAAATTCCCTGAAACAGCCCATGTTCGCATGGGTTTTGCGTGCATTTGGCCCCTGATTCAGGGTAAAATTACAAATACGAATCATGCTCCCTGCGAGCATCGAACACTTCAGCCCGTGGCAGTCTGCGCAACGATCTTCACGGGCGATTTTCAATGGCAATCTTGGCGGACAATTCATGGACGAACCAGTAACCGGCGGACCCGAGGGCACCAGTGAGCCGAACGCCTATGGCGCCGATTCGATCAAGGTTCTTCGCGGCCTCGATGCTGTTCGTAAACGTCCGGGCATGTATATCGGCGACACCGACGACGGCTCCGGCCTGCATCACATGATCTACGAAGTCGTCGACAATGCCATCGATGAAACGCTCGCCGGCCATGCAACGCTCGTAACCGTAACGCTGAATGCCGACGGCTCCTGCACCGTGACCGACAATGGCCGCGGCATTCCAACGGACATTCATTCCGAAGAAGGCATTTCGGCAGCGGAAGTCATCATGACCCAGCTGCATGCGGGCGGGAAATTCGACCAGAACTCCTACAAGGTTTCCGGCGGCCTGCATGGCGTAGGTGTTTCGGTGGTGAATGCGCTTTCGACATGGTTGAAACTGCGTATCTGGCGCGACCAGAAGGAACACATCATCGAATTCGCCAATGGCGAATCCACCGGGCCGCTGCAGGTTGCCGGGTCAGCGCCGATCGACGGCAATGCGCCGAAGCGCGGCACCGAGGTTACTTTTCTCGCCTCGCCGGAAACCTTCTCCATGGTCGACTACGACTATGCGACGATCGAGCATCGCCTGCGCGAACTGGCATTCCTGAATTCGGGCGTACGCATCGTGTTGACCGACGCGCGGCATGCGGAAATCAAATCAGAGGAATTATACTACGAGGGCGGACTCGAAGCCTTCGTTCGCTATCTCGACCGCACCAAGACGTCGCTCATTCCCGAACCCATCCTCATTCGCGGCGAACGCTCCGGTATCGGCGTGGAGGTCGCGCTGTGGTGGAACGACAGCTATCACGAAAACGTGCTGGCCTTCACAAACAACATCCCGCAGCGCGATGGCGGCACGCATCTGGCCGGCTTCCGCGGCGCCCTGACGCGTCAGGTCACGTCCTATGCGGAAACATCCGGCATTTCGAAAAAGGAAAAGGTAGACCTGTCCGGCGACGATTGCCGCGAAGGCCTGACCTGCGTGCTGTCGGTGAAAGTTCCCGATCCGAAATTCTCTTCGCAAACGAAAGACAAACTCGTTTCATCCGAAGTTCGACCGGTGGTCGAGGGCTTTGTCAACGAGATGCTGAACCAGTGGTTCGAGGAGCATCCGCAAGAAGCGAAGATCGTCGTGACCAAGGTGGTGGAAGCGGCGCTGGCGCGCGAAGCCGCCCGCAAGGCGCGCGAGCTGACACGGCGCAAGGGCGCGCTCGATGTGGCCAACCTGCCCGGCAAGCTGGCCGATTGCCAGGAACGCGATCCAGCGAAATCGGAGATCTTCATCGTGGAGGGTGATTCCGCAGGCGGCTCCGCCAAGCAGGGCCGCAATCGCGAGTTCCAGGCGGTTCTGCCGCTGCGCGGCAAGATCCTCAATGTGGAACGGGCGCGTTTCGACAAGATGCTGTCGAGCCAGGAAATCGGCACCCTGATAACGGCGCTCGGCACCGGCATCGGCCGCGACGACTTCAATCCGGACAAGCTGCGCTACCACAAGATCATCATCATGACGGACGCGGATGTCGACGGCTCGCATATCCGCACGCTGCTTCTGACCTTCTTCTTCCGGCAAATGCCTGAAATCATCGAGCGCGGACATCTGTATATTGCGCAGCCGCCGCTCTACAAGGTCAAGCGGGGACAGTCCGAGCAATATCTGAAGGACGAACGAGCGCGCGAGGAATATCTGATCGCCAACGGCCTCGAGGGTGGCATCCTGCGGCTGGCGAGCGGCGAGGAACGCGGTGCGGAGGATTTGCGCGCCATCGTCGAGGAAGCCCGTGTCGTGCGCATGGTGCTGAACCAGCTGCATTCGCGCTACGACAAGCACATTGTCGAACAGGCCGCCATCGCCGGCGCCTGCAAGCCCATTGCCGCAGACGACGAAGCGACCGCGAACGAACTGGCGGTAAAGGTTGCCCAACGTCTGGATACCGTTTCGGAAGAAACCGAACGCGGCTGGCAAGGTCTCGTCATTGACGGCGGCTACCAGTTCAGCCGCGAAGTGCGCGGCGTCCGGCAGTTTGTCGCGCTCGATCACGGCATGCTGGCCTCGGCGGAAGCGCGCCGGCTGAACGAACATGCCGCATCGCTGCGCGAAGTGTTCGAGGGTCCGGCTATATATCTGCGCCGTGGCGAGGAAACGCGCGTTTACAGCGCCACGCAATTGCTCGACAGCGTCATGGCCGCCGGCCAGAAGGGCATCAGCCAGATGCAGCGCTACAAGGGCCTTGGCGAGATGAACCCGGACCAGCTCTGGGAAACCACGCTGGACCGCGATGCGCGCTCCCTGCTGCAGGTCCGGGTCAAGGACGTCTCGGATGCTGACGACCTGTTCGTCAAGCTGATGGGCGATTCCGTCGAGCCGCGCCGCGAGTTCATTCAGGAGAATGCGCTCAACGTCGCCAACCTCGACGTGTAAGGCTACAACTTTCGGACAGCGCCGCCTCTTTCGAGTTTTTCATGCGCTTCCCAGGCCGGCTTGTCGGCCTGCATGCGCTCCAGTTCCGCCCGCTGCGCCAACATGTCCTGAAGCCGCGCAAGCGCCGCTGCCTTGTTGCGATGCTGGGAGCGTTCGGACCGCGCGACCACGGCATAACCCGTGGGCGTGTGAACGGCGCGCACTGCGCTATCGGTCGTATTCTGGTGCTGACCGCCGGGACCACCTGCGCGCAGGGTTTCAAAGCGAACATCCCCTTCGCGAAGCGCCTGCGGCGCAGACGTTTCATCGAGTTTGAAAATGCCGACGAACCAGTTCTTGCGCCTGTGGTTTGGGCGCAGCGGACTTTGCGCCACCCATTGCGCGGTGCCGACCCATGAAGCCGCAAACCTTTCGGCGCCATCACCAGACAGGATGACGATTACCGAACCGGGGCCATGCTTGTCCGGCTCGGCGCCCGATACGACGTCCATATCCAAACTGGCTGCAGAAGCCTCCCGCTGCATTTGCTTCAGGGCACGGGCGAGCGCGAGCCGGCATTCCGCCGGCCCGCGTCCACTGGTGATCAGAAGTCTGGTCATCGCCCGGACCTCCGCAACTTACTTCGCATGTCGCCGGGCGCTCGCGCGCCTTGAAAGTTACAAGCGGCTTCAGGGTTGCAACCCGCGCCACAAGCCCATGCGATTCAAGGTCGCCGATGACCTTGCCGCTGTCCTTGTAGGCCTCCCCTGCTTCCTCTGCCAGTAGCGCCTTGTCCTCGCAAATGACATAGCCGCCGAAAGGATTGCGCTGCAGACGGGCAAGATCGGACTTGCTGTTTCCAGCTCGCGCCCGCGCAGACGCCCGGTCGTACTTCCGGCCGGATCCATGCGATACTGTCAGCATGGCATGCGCTCCGCCGGTCCAGCGTACAAGGTGGCTGAGCGTTGCCCGCGAGCCGGCAATCGGAACAAGGCTCGACGACGCACGCGTGACGGTTGCCGCACCCTTGCGATGCAGGATTGCGCCATCATGCACCTCCAGCAAGTTATGGGGAGCATCGACGATCAATCGCGGTTCCATTCGCAAGGCCTTCGCCGCTCGCTCGGCAATGATCTGCCGGTTAAGCGTTGCCCATCGCACGGCTGCGTCATGCCTTTGCCGATATTGCACGGCCTGATCACCTGCCGGGTCGAGACTGACGAGCCCGTCGCGCAGAACGTCCTCCAGAATCGCATTGCCGAGACCGCGCGATCCGGAATGCACCAACAGGCAGAGACTGTCCTTCTGCAACCCTTGCGCTTCCAAGGCATTGCTGTCGAAAACATCGCCGACGGCCTGCACTTCACAGAAGTGATTGCCGCCGCCGACCGTGCCGAGGACACCCGCAAAGCCGGCTTCTGCAAGTCCGGCCTGCGCCAGGCGCGCCTGCGCGTCGCCGTCCCAGCTTTCGCCAAGACCACGCAGCCTTTCGGCGGCCTTGTCGAGGCGCAGCCGCCGGGCAGGTTCGTCCAGAGCGAAAAGCGCCATGCCGCAGCTGATATCCGAGCCTACCAGCTCGGGACGGATGGTTCTGGACAATATGGCGCAGCCGACCGGTCCGTATTTCCCCGGATGCAGGTCCGGCATGGCCGCCACGGAAATCGTTTCGGGATGATCGGCAACCTGGTTGAGCTGATCGACGGCAGAACCCTCGATCCAGGCGTTTTCAGAATAAAAAGTATGAACCGGCGCGCGGCCGGTGCGTTCGGGATTATTGCCCATGTGGGAATAGTCTTTCGAGATTTCGACCGCGCGCATCCACGGCGGCAAGCCATACGGCATTGCTCCGGAAACAGCGTCGATATGTCAGGAGGCCTGCTCCGGCGTGCCGGGAGCAAGCAATATCCTGTCCTTCCGCAACGCGGATAGGATCAGAATGAACCCCGGGCCGGGGCGCGCAAGGTATGCGTCATGGCGATGTCCCCTTCTCTCGATGACTGAGCGGCCAGCCTGTCGCAAAACAATATGGCCGCAAAATGTCTGGCTGCGCACGTTGACCTTCCCGATATTGCGCGGGCATCGCCATTGTGCACCGGCCTTATTTCATGGAAGATGGCAACAGGATGTGACAAATGTAACAGACAGCCGAAGCAGGCTGCCGGGAGGAAACATGCTGCTGCCTACGACCATGGTTGGTTCCTATGCACAGCCGGACTGGCTGATCGATCGTACAAAACTGAGCCTGCGGGCGCCGCCGCGCATCCGGGCAAAAGAGTTGTGGCGGATCGACGAGGAATTTCTGGAGCAAGCGCAGGACGATGCAACCATGCTGGCCATTCGCGACCAGGAGAGCGCCGGCGTCGATATCCTGACCGACGGAGAAATGCGCCGCGAAAGCTATTCCAACCGTTTCGCGACCGCGCTGGAGGGTGTGGATGCGGAAAATCCCGCCATCGTCCCGAGCCGCACCGGAAAGCCGGACATGGTGCCGCGCGTGATCGGTCCGATCCGCCGTAAATATCCTGTCGAGGTGCGCGACGTGCAGTTTCTGCGGACCAATACGAACAGGAAAATCAAGATCACCGTACCCGGCCCGTTCACCATGTCGATCCAGGCGAAGGATTTTCACTACAACGACGAGGTGGCCGTCGCGATGGCCTATGCCGCCGCGGTCAATGAGGAAATCAAGGACCTCTTCGCTGCCGGCGCCGACATTGTGCAAATCGACGAGCCCTATATGCAGGCCCGCCCCGACCAGGCGCGCGCTTTTGGCGTCGATGCCATCAACCGCGCACTGGAGGGGGTTTCCGGCACTACCGGCGTGCATCTTTGCTTCGGATATGCCGCGCTGGTGAAAAACAAGCCGGAAGGCTATTCCTTCCTCGCCGAGCTGGAGAACAGCAAGGCTGACTACGTGTCCATCGAAACCGCGCAGCCGGTTCTCGATCTGGCGATTCTGGAAAAACTGCCGTCCAAGACAATCGTGGTCGGTGTCATTGATCTCAGTACGAACGAAATCTAAACCCCGGAAATAGTTGCCGAGCGTATCAAACGGATTTTCCCGCATGTTCCTGCAGAGCGCGTCATCGTGGCCCCCGACTGCGGCATGAAATACCTGCCGAGGGACGTGGCCTATGAAAAACTGAAAGCGATGGTGGACGGAACGCGCATGGTTCGCGCGAGCCTCGACAAATGATCCCGCATAAACCCCAAAAAACCGCACGATTATTGCCGGAGTTCTCTCGATGAGTGCAGACAATCTGCCGCTGTCCCATATCAAGGTACTGGACCTGACGCGCGTTCGGGCTGGACCTGCCTGCGTGCGCCAGTTCGCCGACTGGGGAGCAGACTGCATCAAGATCGAGATGACAGGCGATGCAGGAGACGGATATTCCGATGGCCGCGACAAGGGTGATTTTCAGAATCTGCACCGCAACAAGCGCAGCATGAAGCTCAATCTGAAAGCACCGGAAGGCAAGAAGATCTTCATGGCGCTGGCGAAGGATGCAGACGTCATCGTCGAGAACTACCGGCCGGATGTGAAGAACAGGCTTGGAATAGCCTATGACGATGTTGCGGCGATCAATCCACGCATCATCTATGCCAGCATCTCCGGCTTCGGCCAGGACGGACCTTACGCCAACCGTCCGGGCGTCGACCAGATTGCACAGGGCATGAGCGGCCTCATGTCCATCACCGGCGCACCGGGCGAAGGGCCGATGCGGGCGGGTGCAGCCCTCGGTGACATGAGCGCGGGTGTCTTTGCGGCACTCGGCATCATGATGGCCATCATCGAGCGGGAAAAATCCGGCAAGGGCCAATGGCTGCATACGTCGCTGCTGGAAGCCCTGACGACCATGCTGGATTTTCAGGCCGCTGCCTGGCTGTTCGACGGACATGTGCCGGGACAGGCCGGCAACAATCATCCGAAATCGATCCCGACCGGCGCCTTCAGGACACAGGATGGCCATATCAATATCGGCGCGGCTGGCGATATCTCCTGGCAGCGGCTAGGCAAGGCGCTCAAGAAGGACGAGTTCTTCAACAACCCGGCCTATGCCGACGGCGAGGGACGGCTGGCGCATCGCGATACGATCAATGCCGGCCTTGAAGAGATATTCATGACCCAGCCCAGCAAACACTGGGTCGACCTGCTGAACGAGGCGGGTATTCCCTGCGGGCCCATCTACAAGATGGATCAGGTATTCGACGATCCGCAGATGAAACATCTGGGGCTGGCGGTGGATGTGGAGCATCCGGTTATCGGCAAGCGCCAGATCGTCGGGCAACCAGTCCATATGTCCCGCACGCCGTGGCAGATGCGTTCGATAACGCCGGAAGCGGGCGAGCATACGCGCGAAATCCTGCAGGACCTTGGATATTCGGAAGCCGACATAGACGCGCTCTATGCCGAAGGCGTGGTATAGGATCAAACATCGATGCAGCTATCAAGCGACAAGATGATCGCCCGAAAGGATGACGGCATCGGCTGGGTGATTTTCAACAATCCGCAAAAGCACAACGCGCTTACCCACGACATGCGCAAGGCGCTATTGGAAATATTCGACGCCTATGACGCGGACGACGAGGTTCGCGTGATTGTGCTGAAGGGCGCAGGCGAGAAAGCCTTTGTCTCCGGCGCCGATATTTCGCAATTCGACGAAGGCGACCGGGAAGCGCGCGAGGACGTATCACATCGGGCCTGGGCGCGCTATGGCCAATCGCCGAAGCCGGTTATCGCGATGATCCATGGCTATTGCCTGGGCGGCGGACTGCTGGTCGCCCTGAATGCCGATCTGCGCATTGCATCGGAAGATGCGCAGTTGGGCGTCCCGGCGGCGCGGCTCGGCATTGCCTATCCCTATGACGGCGTGCGCAAGCTGGTCGATTCCGTTGGCCCCATCAAGGCGAAGGAAATCCTCTTCACAGGACAGCGCTACAGCGGCGCACAGGCGGCAAGCATGGGCCTTGTAAACGAAGTTGTGCCTCTGGCAGAGCTGGAAAACAGGGTGCGCGCCATCGCCGATGTGATGCGGAACAACGCCCCGCTCTCCATGCGCGCGTCCAAGACCCTTGTCGATGAAATCTGCAAGTCGCCTGAGGATCGAGACATGGCTGCCTGCGAGGCAATCGCGCTGATCTGCGCCAACAGCGAGGATCTTGCCGAGGGCAAGCTGGCATTCAAGGAAAAGCGGCGGCCTGTTTTCAAGGGCAGATAAATTACGCCTGCATCAGCAGCGCGCTGCCCAACCCGCCGGCGGCTGCGATGGCGGCTAGCCCTTGCGACCCCTTCGGACATGCCTGCAGTTCGTGAAACAGGCGCACGGCCAGTATCGCTCCGGACGCTCCGATGGGATGTCCGCGCGACAGGGCACCGCCGCCGCGGTTTAACACATCCGGTGGCAACCGCAATACGTCGATGAACGCCATCGCCTGTACAGCAAAGGCCTCCATGATTTCGACCGCGAACAATGTCTGCGGGTCGATCCCGGTTTCCCGCAGCAATGTCTGCGCGACACTGATGGGAACAAGACCCGGACGCATTGGATCGCCGCCGCCGGAACGGCCGCGGACAATACGAACCGGCCGGCACTTGCTGACGCATTCTGCAAGAAGCCCATCGCTTGCCAGCAAAACGGCCGCGGCTGCATCGGCCTCCACCGCAACGGTTGCCGGCGTGAGGCCGGTATCTTCAACACCCGCCAGAAGCGGCAAGCGCCGGCAGGCGGCAGCTGACAGGTGACGCGAAAAGGCGTCCCGCGACAATCCGGCGATTTCGACAATTTCATTGCAGTTGCGATCCAAAGCGGCCATGGCCTTGCGATGGCTTTCGACGGCAAACTCTTCCTGCGCCTGACGCGGCGCTTCCCGTTCCGCCGCCAGCGCCGCGGCTGCCTCGATCATGTCCGGATCGGCGTCCGGCCAGGGCGTGAAGGGCGGCCGCAAATAGGGCGCTGGCGCCTCGCCCGGTTCGCGCGGACGCCGGGCCCGCAACGGCGAACGGCTATAACTTTCAACGCCGCCGGCTATCACGAGATCGGCCTGACCTGATGCAATGAGCGAAGCGCCGAAGATGATCGCATCCAGCCCGGCGCAACACTGGCTGTCGAGCGTTATTGCAGGAACGTTTCGATCCAGCCTCGCTGCGAGGGCTGCAACGCGCGCCGGATTGCCACCGCCATACAGGGCATTGCCCATCAGCACATGGTCTATCCGCCCTGCCGCGATATCGGTGTCCTGCAGGAGGGCAGAAATCACCGGAGCGGCGAGATCCGCCACTTCGATCTTGCCGAAGGCGCCGTTACGCGGGGCAACAGCGGTGCGGCGGGCCGCGAGAACATGAACATTGCGCAGCGAAGCACTCATGCCAGTGGCTCGCACAGGCCATCGGCCAGCCGTTGCTTCAGGGCAATGAGATCTGTCTTGCCGGAGCGCGTCTGCGGCCAATCGCGCACGGTGAAATAAAGGCGCGGAACCTTGTACAGCGGCAGGTATTCTCGCGCACAGGCGATCAGCTGCGAGCGCGTAACGGCAGCGCCCTCCTGCAACTGGAGAACTGCTGCAATACGCGCGCCGCGCTTTGCATCCTCGACCGGAACAACAACGGCCGATGCAATACCGGGATGGTTCAACAGGACAGCCTCGATCTCCTCGGGAAAGAGGTTCTTTCCCGCCGTCACGATCATACGATCCCGGCGTCCGGCAAGAAACAGGAAACCCCTGTCATCAAGGCAACCCATGTCGCCGACACTGAGAAAATCACCGGCGCGCCTGATACCGGTCTGTTGCTTTCCGCCGGCATAGCCATCGAAAACCATGGGACTGCGCACAAAGACCTCGCCGGTCTGTCCTGCCGGAAGCGATTTGCCTGCCTCGTCCACTATCCGGATGTCGACGCCGGCAAAGGCGCGGCCGACGGAACCCGGCGGCGGGCTTTCCTCTTCCCGCGCAACGGAAACGAAGCTGAGTTCGGAAGCGCCATAGAATTCGGCAAAGCCGGCCGACGGAAAATTGCGGCGCAGAATCTGCCGGTCCTCGCCACGCCATTTGGAACCCGATGAAATAACCCAGCGGAGACTACTGAAGACCTGTTCCTGCGGCACCTGCGCCAGCATCATGAGTTGCGCCGGAACGGCATAAAGGAGCGAGGCGGTATGACGTTGCATCGCGGCGACAACCTGTGCCGGACGGAATGACCGGCTGATCACGGCGGTGGCGCCAATATGCAGGGCGTGGATCGCAGCATACAGGAACAGCGAGTGGGAGAGACTCCCTGGAGCAACGATCACATCATCGGTTGTATGGCCGAATTCGACAGCCTCGATTGCAAAACTCTCAGTCCATGAACGATGCGAACGGCGATAGCCCTTCGGCTTGCCCGTGGAGCCTGATGTATAGCCGATGTAAAAGGGCGCATCGGGACTGACATCGGCCTGAAAATTCTTGTCAGTATTGCTGTAGAGCGCACGCAGGGAATCAAGCGGCCTGCGATCATCGAGCTCAACGCTTTCCGGGAACCGCGTATCGCGCCCCGCCGCGACGAAGACGACAGCGCTATCATTGTCGATCAGTGTCTGCCGCACAATCCTGTCCGGCCATGCCGGATCAAACACCTGCGCCACCCGGCCGGTACGGGCGATTGCCAGAACCAGCACGGGCAGGGCAATGCTGTTCGGCATAACCAGGGCGATGCCGCAACCGGCCGGAACATTGGCCTCAAGCCAGAAGGAGACTGCATCCACCAGTTGCGCCAGATCGCGCCAGCTCAACGTTTCGCCATTGCATATAATCGCCGGCTTATCCGGGTGGCTGGCAGCATGGCCGTGTATGTTTTCGCCGATCAGCATGGCGTCAGCCCGCATGGGAGCGATCTGGCATCTGGTCGCGCGGGAGTGCACTGGCAATCGATGCGGCTATCACGGCCTTCAGAATATCGCCGGGAACAAAGGCCAGCACGGCATAAGCTGCCGACTGCAATTTCAGTCCTGCAACGAACGCAAGCCAGGGAATGCCTGCCGCGTATACGATGATAATCCCGCCGACAATCGCAGCTGTCAGCGTTTTGGCAAACATGTTTGCGAGCGGCAGTTTCTGCATGGTCAGGCCGGCGATCCATGCGCCCGGTATCCAGCCCAGCAGGAAGCCGCCGGTGGGCCCGAAGAATACACCAAGCCCACCGCGCCCGCCGGCCAGCAGCGGCATGCCAAGCGCCACGATGAAGACGAACAGCAGGACTGCCAGAACTGCGTTGCGCGGCCCCAGGACAATCCCGGCCAGCATGACACCAAGCGTCTGTGCGGTTACCGGAACCCCCGCCGCGATCGGTATATCGAACTTCGGCAGCAGGCCGAGCGCAGCAATGAATGCCGCAAACAGGCAGATGCGCACGAAGTCGCGGGTCTGATAATGCGCACTCATCTCAGTTTCTTTTCCGGGGCGGCACGGATCGGGCATCGAAACCGCGGGCATCCAGCGCTTCGGCAACATGGTCGGCCATGCGGAAGGTATCGATCACAAAGATCTTGATCAGCATTGGCGAAATGCGCCGCGCTGTGCGCGCCTGCCATGCTTCGCGCCGCCGGGTCCACAGATCGAAGAGCACAGGCACAAAGCGGATGACGAGCGCTATTGCCAAAGCAAGCCGGCGGCTGTCGAGGCCGATGCGTTCAAGCGGGCGCAGGACGGGCGTAATTGCATCCAGCATCTCCTGGACGGTCGTCGTCATGGTGACGAGATCAGCGAGAAGAATCATCAACAGCAATCGGCCTGCGGAAACAGCGGCCTGATTGTGTCCTTCCAGATACCATTGCAGCAGATAGATGATTGCAAGCAGCGGAAACAGAGGGCGCAGATGCGTCAGGCGCTTCAGAGCTTGCCTTCCAAGAAGCGCATAGGCGCACAGGACGGCAGCAATGGCGAGGGCGAACATCCACCAGTCAGATTGCGCCAGGAAAAATGTTGCCGCTGCCAGCAGTGCGAGCAGCTTGAAACCCGCAGGCACGGCATGCAGCCAGGTTCGCGGATAAAGATGGCCGCCTATCATGAAACATCCGCCAGTTCTGACTCTCCGAGCACGCTGCGGCGATAGTCCGCGAGAATTCTGCCTGCAGCGCCATCGGCAACGACCCGGCCTCCATCCAGCCAGATGATCCGTTCGAAGCGCGCGAGCAAATCGAAATCGTGGCTGGCCATGATGACCTGTTGCGGCGCCGACAGGATCTGCTTCGATATGGCCTTGCGTGTCGGCAGGTCGAGGCTGGCGAAAGGTTCATCGAGCAGCAATATCTGCGGTTGCATGGCCATGATGGCAAAAATGCAAAGCCGCTGCTTCTGGCCGTCGGACAGTTCCTGCACCGGCCTGTGCAACCAGTCGCTGCAGCCATTGGCGGCCAGAATGCCGGCTGCCTTTTTTTCGGCATTGCGCGCGTCCGTGCCCGCTTCGCGCAGACCGAAGGCGATCTCCTCGCCTGCCGTCGGAAACAGTATCTGGTGCTCGGCATTCTGGAACAGAAAGCCGACCAGCCGGGGCAGTTCCCTGCGATGCGCCTTTGTGTCGTAGCCGCAGACCGTGACCGATCCGCCATCGGGCAAGAGCAATCCGTTGATCAGCCGCAACAGCGAACTCTTCCCCGAGCCGTTGTTGCCTATAATGCCGATGCGCTGCTCCGGCAGGTCCAGCGACAATCCTTCAAATACAGCCGTTCCGCCACGCCGCAGCGACACATTGTCGAAGCGGACGCGACCGTTCAGCGGTTGGTTTGACGGGTCTTGCAAAGACAATGAGGCAACGCCGTTCAGGTTGGGACGATTTCCCGCAAGCCATATCATTTTTCCGATGCTTTTCACAAAGCACCTTTCGGCGCATAAGAAGCCAGACAAAAAGCTGGAGGAAACGAAACATGACGATGCTGGCGGGATGGTACGAACGCGGGGGACCGGCGCTGGAAGTCATCGAGACGGGGCAGATCGCCATCCCAGAACCGGGACCGGGAGAAGTGCTGGTTCGCCTGCATGCGTCGGGCATCAATCCATCGGACTACAAGAAGCGCGGCAATGCGAAAGCTGCGATGGAATTTCCGCGGATCATTCCACATTCGGATGGGGCAGGCACCATCGCTGGTCTGGGTGAGGGCGTCAGCGGCTTCAGCATCGGCCAGCGGGTTTGGACCTTCAACGCGCAGTGGGGCCGCGCTCATGGCACAGCGTCCGAATACATTGCGCTTCCCGCGAGTAAAATCAGTCCGTTGGCGGACAATGCCTCCTTTGTCGAGGGCGCCTGCCACGGCATTCCGGCGATGACTGCCGCCCGCGTGATCTTTCTGGACGGCCCGGTTTCAGGACAATGGGTTTACGTTCCCGCCGCGACCGGCCGGGTCGGCGCCTATGCGCTGCAATTCGCAAAATGGGGCGGAGCGAGAGTCATAGCCAGCGCCGGCAACAGCGAGCGGGCAGGGATGGCAAGGTCGATGGGCGCAGACTACGTCATTGATCGCAGCAGCGGCGATGTTGCCTCGAAAATTCTCGATATCACAGGTGGTTACGGTGTTGACCGGATCGCCGAAGTGGAATTTGGCGGCAACATGGGCCTGAATGCCCAGATTCTGGCGCAGGACGGGGTCATTTCCTCCTATGCTTCCGCCCATGTTCCGAATGCGGAAATTACCGTTTCACCGCGCCGGGCACGCAACATGTCGATCCACTTCGTCTTCGTTTACATGCTCAATCCCAAGGCGATCGCGGAAACATGCGCGCTCGTCAACAAGGCGCAGGCGGAAGACGCTCTTACCCATCGGATAGCCGGGACCTATCCGCTGCAGGAACTGGCGCAAGCCCATGCGGCTGCCGAGAAACAGTCCGGCACTGGCCACATGGTCGTGACGATGGATTGATCTGCAGCTCCTGCAAATGAAAAGGCCGGGCAGTACGGCGCCCGGCCTCTCCTGATCGCGGCAGGCCCTGATTTCAAAGGCCGAGCTGGCGGCGCGATTTGCGCACCATGTAGTCGAAATTGATCGTGTGCTGCTCGGGACGCGAAATCTTGTCGTGCAGTTTCATCACATCATCCCGCGGGAATTCTGGAGCAGTTTCGCCCGTCGCTTCAGCCAGCAACTGGATCTGGCAGGCGTTTTCCAGCATCAGCGTGAGAATCACGCATTCTTCCAGAGTGCGTCCGGCAACGGCGACGCCATGATTCTTGAGGAACGTCGCCTTGTAGGATCCCAGCG
Source organism: Alphaproteobacteria bacterium (assembly GCA_029979185.1). Taxonomy (GTDB): domain Bacteria; phylum Pseudomonadota; class Alphaproteobacteria; order Rhizobiales; family Beijerinckiaceae; genus Terripilifer. Next base: position 31,809 of record JAPOIA010000003.1, read on the forward strand.
ATTTGGCAACGCCGGCGCCCATTTCCTTTGAACGTATAAGATCGATCGTATCGCGGTAGTCGCCGATGCCGTCGGCAAATACTGCGCCGCCCTGGCTGAAGGCGCGCAACGGGCGGCCTGTCGCCGACAGGGCCAGCGCATGGGTCGGATGCGCATGAATGACGCTGTTGATGTCCGGACGGACCTTGAAGATCTCCGAATGAATGTAAACTTCGCTGTGTCGCGGACCGCCACCAGCGAGCTTTTCGCCCTCAAGATCACAGGTAACGATGTTTTCCATCGTCATTTCGTCCAGCCCGAAGCTGTGCGGCTTCATGAAGAATTTTCCCGGGTCGTTGGGATCGCGAATGGTCACGTGGCCCCGGGTGAAATCGCCGAGGCCCTGCGCCTCCAGAACGATACCGGCATCGATCAGTTTTTGTTTGGCTTCATCGGCGGTCATTTGAGCATTCCTCCAATAGTTTGGTTTTGGCAGACGATCTGACTTTTGGCGCTACCTGCTTACCGGTGCGTCCCCGGCGGGGTGGTGGACGATTTATTGCCACTATGCAAGCGATTTCAGCCGTGGCATTGGCAACACTCCAACAACAGGGGAGTTGCAGCATGAGTATTCAACGCATCGGACCGGGACCACGCATGAGCAAGGCCGTCGTACATGGCAATACGGTCTACCTGTCAGGCCAGGTCGCAGACAAAACCAAGGGCGGCAGCGTGGCCGATCAGACCCGCGAAATTCTCGACATCATAGATGGCCTGCTGGCCCAGGCCGGGACTGACAAGTCAAAAATCCTGTCCGTGAACATCTGGCTCGCCGATATCGGCGCCTTCGCCGAAATGAACTCGATCTGGGATGCCTGGGTCGACACTGCCAATCCGCCAGCCCGGGCGACCGTTCAGAGCACGCTCGCGGCACCGGACTACAAGGTCGAGATCGCCTGCATCGTGGCGAAATAGGTTCTGCCCGCGACAGAAATCCGGCGTATTGCCGGGTTTAGCTTTCCGTACCGTTAAGCGGATTGGTTGGGTCCCAGCCGAATTCCAGCTTTTCAAAGCGCATGGACAGCGCATCGATCAACAGCAGCTTGCCGGCCAGGGTTTCGCCAAAGCCGGCAATCTCCCGTATGACCTCCAGCGCCATCAGGGAACCAATGACACCGGTCAGCGCGCCGATGATGCCAGCTTCCGAGCAGGTCGGGATCGAACCTTCCGGCGGCGCTTCCGGAAATAGGCAGCGATAGGTGGGATAAGGTTCACCATCCGGACCCTTTGCGAAGGGCTTCAGAGTTGTCAGGGAGCCGTCGAATACGCCTACGGCGCCGGTGACAAGTGGCTTTTTCTCATAAAAGCACGCATCCGAAACGACATATCGCGTTGTGAAATTGTCGGAACCGTCAGCGATGATGTCGTAACCGCGGATAAGGTCTCGCACATTGTCGCTGGTCACCCGTGTATTGTGCCCATTGAACTGGACATGCGGATTGAGCCGCACGATCGCGTCGGCAGCGCTTTCCACCTTAGGGCGGCCGATATCCGGCGTACCGTGAATTACCTGCCGCTGCAGGTTGGACAGGGAAACTTCGTCGTCGTCGGCGCAGCCGAGCGTGCCAACCCCGGCCGCAGCCAGGTATTGCAATGCAGGGGCTCCCAGTCCTCCGGCTCCGATCACCAGGACACGAGCCGCCTTCAGCTTCTGCTGGCCGGGCCCGCCCAGCCCATGCAGGACGATATGGCGGGCATAACGTTCGATTTCTTCGGAACTGAGTGACATGGAATTACCCTGACGGTGGCCGGCAATCCGGTCGGGATGAGGGGGGCGTTCTATGGGACGGGAACTTATACGCTGGACAGGCCTGCGGCAAAGCGCAATCCCGCGCCGCCGCAGGAGACCGTTGGTTTCTTCCGGCCATGCATGTATGTCTGGCGATGCCATGTCCGCAATGGCAAACACCGTGCTGGTCGGGCCATGGTCCGTTCCGGCTTCCGGAGATGACGGTTGTCGCAACGAAGCCTTCTCATAACCCTGTTTCTGACGCTCTATACGGGAACTATTTTCGCCAGCTGGCCGAACATCGACCTTGCTGTCGCCGGATTTTTCTACGACGGCGGATTTGCACTGGGTCAGAATTCGTTCGCACGGATGGCGCGCCGCTTCTTCTTCTACCTGCCATCCTTCATTCTTGCCGCGATGGCGCTTGCCTGGATGGCGCGCCGGTTCGACCTGACCGGCAGGGCCGTGATCGCCAACAAGGCCATTGGCTGGCTCGCGAAACGCAGTCCATCCGGACGCGGCCTGGTTTTTGCCGCCCTCGCCATGGCTTTGGGACCGGGCCTGCTGGTCAATATCGGCCTGAAGGACCATTGGAGCCGGCCGCGGCCGGTGCATGTGCAGGAATTCGGCGGCAAGCAGACTTTCCGCCCATGGTGGAAAACGGACGGTGGGTGCCAGAAGAACTGTTCCTTCGTTTCCGGCGAAGTAGCCGGAGCGTTCTGGCTGGTGGCGCCGGCCAGCCTTGCGCCGCCGCCAGCCCGCACCCCGCTGATCGCGGCAGCCCTTGGCGTGGGACTCGTCACAGCGCTGGGCCGGATAGCGTTTGGCGGTCACTTCCTGTCAGATGCGATCTTTGCGGCACTGTTCACCCTGTTGATCTGTCAGCTGCTCTATCTTTTGATCATGGGCAGGAGCTCGGGCCGCGCAGCCGGCAGGTGACTGCGACTTTCAAGTGACTGCGACTTTAAAGAGGGGTTGCGCCTTCGCTTGACGCCTCTATATTGCGCGCGATTTTCGGCCCGGCGGGCCGTTTCCTCCCAGATGAGAGACTTTCATGGCTTCGCAAGACATCAAACGTGTGGTTCTGGCCTATTCCGGCGGTCTCGATACATCGATCATTCTGAAATGGCTCGAAACCACCTATGGCTGCGAAGTGGTGACCTTCACCGCCGACCTGGGCCAGGGCGAGGAACTGGAACCGGCGCGCAAGAAGGCCCAGCTGCTCGGGGTGAAGGACGAGCACATCTTCATTGAAGACGTGCGCGAGGAATTCGTTCGCGACTATGTGTTCCCGATGTTCCGCGCCAATGCCCAGTATGAAGGGCTTTACCTGCTCGGCACCTCCATAGCGCGGCCGCTGATCGCCAAGAAACAGATCGAAATCGCACGCAAGGTCGGAGCCGATGCGGTCTGCCACGGCGCTACGGGCAAGGGCAACGACCAGGTCCGCTTCGAACTTGGCTACTATGCGCTGGAGCCGGACATCAAGATCATCGCTCCATGGCGCGAATGGGAGCTCAAGAGCCGCGAGCAGCTGATCGCTTTTGCCGAGGCGCACCAGATTCCGATCGCCAAGGACAAGCGCGGCGAAGCCCCGTTCTCCGTCGATGCCAACCTCCTGCACTCGTCGTCGGAAGGCAAGGTTCTGGAAGATCCGTGGGTCGAGCCGCCTGAATATGTCCATATGCGCACGATTTCGCCGGAAGACGCGCCGGACAAGGCAACTGAAATAACCATCGATTTCGAGAAGGGCGATGCGGTCGCCATCAACGGCGAAAAGATGTCGCCGGCAACGTTGCTGACCAAGCTCAACGAACTCGGCAAGGCCAATGGCATCGGCCGGCTCGATCTCGTCGAGAACCGCTTCGTCGGCATGAAGTCGCGCGGCGTTTACGAAACGCCCGGCGGCACGATCCTGCTGGCTGCCCATCGCGGCATGGAGTCCATCACCCTGGATCGCGGCGCCGCCCATCTCAAGGATGAGCTGATGCCGAAATATGCGGAGCTTATTTACAACGGCTTCTGGTTCGCGCCGGAACGGGAGATGCTGCAAGCACTGATCGACAAGAGCCAGGAACTTGTTACGGGGCGCGTCCGTGTGAAACTGTACAAGGGCAATGCATGGGTGACCGGGCGCGAGAGCCCCTATTCCCTGTATGACCAGGACCTCGTCACGTTTGAAGAAGGCGCCGTTGCCTATGACCATGTCGATGCGGCCGGCTTCATCAAGCTGAACGCCCTGCGACTGCGGACGCTGGAAAAGCGCAACCGCCGTTCGTAAATCAAGCGCTGGCGACGGCGGGCCGGACAAACTGCAATCATCCAGCTCGCAAAAGCATGGTTAACCACCGTTAACTTCTTGCTGCGATGTTTCGCGTTACACTCTGAATGATTCGCTCCGCATCTGCGGAAGTGGATGCGTTGCATTCAGGTGTTGCGGAACCAAACACCGCCCCTGCCGTTCAATGAATCCGTGTTCCCCGTTTCCGCATCCGTATCCGCGGACTCTGCAGAGGATCAGCGATTGCAGCGAACCATCTGGACGATCCTGGCTGGCGCCCTTGCTGTCATATCCATCGCCTGGGTCGTGTTTTTCTTTTATGGTCGCCCGACGGTCATCCGCGTTGCCGTGACACGCGACAGCGTCGACCACCAGATCATTTCCTCGGCAGCGAAGCTCCTTCAGCGCGAACGTTCGAGCATTAGGCTCAAGACAGTTCTGGTTGCAGATCCCGCAACCAGCGCCAAGGCGCTGGAATCCGGAAATGCCGATCTCGCAGTGACCCGTACGGATCTCGGCCAGCCGCTGAACGGCAAGGCCATGGTCATCATGCGCAAGAGCGCGGCTGTGATTGTCGCCCCGCAACTTTCGAAAATTTCCACTATTGCCGGACTGAAAGGCAAACGCATCGGTATCGTTTCGGACGATGAATTCAGCTACGAAGACCGGCGCCTGCTAGGCACCATTCTCACCCATTACGATATCCCAACCAAGCAAGTAGCTTTCGTACCGCTTGAAATGGCGCAGATTTCCGCCGCCATCAGTGCCGGGATGATTGATGCTGTTTTCGTGATCGGCGTTGCAACGTCCAGCCCGGTTGCGGAAGTAGTCAGTATCGTCGCAGGCGCGGGAAAGGGGGAACCGAACCTCCTGTCGATCCAGCAGAGCTACGCCATTGCGCAATCGTCTCCGGCAATAACAGCTGCCAAAATCATGGCAGGCGCCTTCGGCGGCGCAACGCCCAGACCGGCAAAATCCGTCGAAAGTGTTGCAGTAACCACCCTGCTCATGGCCGATTCAAAGCTGAAGGATACAGTGGTCAGCACCCTGACCCGATCGTTTTTTGCACTGAAGCCGAAGATCGCCGCATCGATTCCCGATGCCCTGCGGATGGAAGCTCCGTCTACCAGCAAGGATGCGGCACTGCCGGTGCATCCAGGCGCAGCCGCATTCCTCGACGGCGAAGACCTGTCGCTGATGATGCGATACGGCGACTTCATCTATCTCGGCGCAATGGTGCTGAGCATGATCGGATCGGCCATTGCGGCGCTCCTCAGCCGCGCCAATACGTCTGGACGGCGACGTATGGACGGGATTCTCGCCAGACTGATGGCGATGCTGGCGGAAATACGGATGGCCGACAATCCGGCGATGCTGAAGCTGGCGGAACTGGAAGCCGACGCCATCGTATCCGGGGCCCTGACCGGCAAGGAAGCGCGTGGCCTGGAGGCGGACATGGTCAGCGCCCTGGGTCTTGCGGTCGGACAGGTGCGCGAGGCAATTCGCGACAGGCAGGCCGAACTTGCCCGAAGTCCCTCCGCCCAGCATCCCAGCATCCGCATCGTATCCTGACGCCCGGAAGCCAACGCCACTATTGACCGTTTTCAAATTGCCGCCAGTGGTGTATGGAGCGCGCAAGCATCACTTACATGGCATGGGACGGACAGGCTGCACTGGCGCGGTCGGGCTAAAACCCCGCACGCATCAATGCATTCGGCCCGCTCGTCCTGCCTTACCTTTTTCGGAGCGCCGTTCGAACCGGCAGAAAGTCCGACCATGAAACTTCGCAATATCGCCATTATCGCCCACGTCGACCATGGCAAGACCACACTCGTCGACCGCCTTTTGCAGCAATCGGGCGCCTTCCGCGAAAACCAGCGCGTCGCCGAACGCGTCATGGATTCCAACGATCTGGAAAAGGAACGCGGCATCACCATTCTCGCCAAGGCCACATCGGTGGTCTGGAAGGATGTCCGGATCAACATCGTCGATACGCCCGGCCACGCCGATTTCGGCGGCGAAGTGGAGCGTATCCTGTCGATGGTCGACGGCGCTATCGTTCTCGTCGACGCCGCCGAAGGCCCGATGCCGCAGACCAAATTCGTGGTCGGCAAGGCGCTGAAAATCGGCCTCAAGCCGATCGTCTGCATCAACAAGGTCGACAAGCCGGATGCACGCGCCGACGAGGTGATCAACGAGGTGTTCGACCTGTTCGCAGCGCTGGATGCCAGCGACGAGCAGCTTGATTTTCCTATCATCTACGGTTCGGCAAAACAGGGCTGGATGTCGGACGATCCGGCAAAGCCATTGCAGGACATGGCCACCCTGTTCGACCTGGTGCTGGCCCATGTGCCGGAACCCACGGTGGAACAAGGGGGCTTCCGCATGCTCGGAACGCTGCTGGAAGCCAATCCCTATCTCGGGCGCATCGTGACCGGACGGGTGTTTTCCGGTTCGGTAAAGCCCAACCAATCGGTAAAGGTTCTCGACCGCGAGGGAAAAGTCGTCGAGCAGGGCCGGGTTTCGAAAATCCTGGCCTTCCGGGGCATTGAACGGGCACCTATCGAGGAAGCCGAAGCCGGGGATATCGTCGCGATAGCGGGCCTGGAAAAATTCAACGTTGCCGATACGGTCTGCGCCCTGGACGTGAGCGAGGCGCTGCAGGCGCAGCCGATCGATCCGCCGACCCTGTCGATGACCTTCCTCGTCAACGATTCGCCGCTGGCCGGGACCGAAGGCGACAAGGTTACCAGCCGCGTCATTCGCGACCGGTTGTTCAAGGAAGCGGAAGGCAATGTTGCTCTGCGGGTCGATCCGGCCCCCAATTCCGACGCCTATATTGTCTCGGGCCGCGGCGAGCTGCAGCTCGCCGTGCTTATCGAAACCATGCGCCGGGAAGGCTTCGAGCTCGGCGTTTCGCGCCCACAGGTCGTGTTCCGCAAGGACGAGACCACCGGCAAGCTGCTGGAACCGGTCGAGGAAGTCGTCATCGACGTCGATGAGGAACATTCCGGCGTTGTCGTGCAGAAGATGTCGGAACGCAAGGCCGAGATGATCGAAATGCGCCCGTCCGGCGGCGGGCGCCTGCGGCTGGTGTTCCATGCACCGACGCGCGGGCTCATCGGTTATCAGGGCGAACTTCTGACAGATACGCGCGGTACAGCCATCATGAACCGGTTGTTCCACGAATACGCCGAACACAAGGGCGAGATCGCGGGCCGTCACAACGGCGTGCTGATTTCCAACGACAAGGGTGAGGCGGTTGCTTATGCCCTGTGGAACCTGGAAGATCGCGGACCAATGATGATCGAGCCGGGCTGGAAAGTGTATCGCGGCATGATCGTCGGCGAGCATACCCGCGACAACGATCTGGAAGTAAACGTCCTGAAGGGCAAGAAGCTCACCAACATCCGCACCCAGAGCAAGGACGAAGCGGTGCGCCTGACGCCGCCGATCCGCATGACCCTGGAAAAGGCGCTGGCCTATATCGGCGACGACGAACTGGTCGAAGTGACGCCGAAATCGATCCGCCTGCGCAAGACCATCCTCGATCCGAACGATCGCAAGCGGTCGGTGAAGGCGAAGGACGTGGCAGCCTGACTAGATCAGCGTGCGTTCAAATGGAATCATTTGAACGCGCACAAGCTGACCGGTTCCAAAGGGTAGAGCATCGTTTTACGAAAAACGAGGGCCACTTTTCGCATGTTACTCGATCACTTCTGGCATTTCGAGCAATAGAATGTCGAGCGGCCGGACTGGACCAGCCGCTTGACGATGCCGGTGCATCCGGGGCTGGGGCAGGGCTCGCCCTCGCGGTCGTAAACCCGGAAAGTATGCTGGAAATAGCCCAGCGATCCGTCGGTCAGCCGATGATCGCGCAGGCTTGAACCGCCTGCGGCTATCGCCTCCTCCAGAACTTCGCGAATGATCCCGGCCAAAGCCTCGGCCCGGGGCGTAGGCCTGCCATCCTTGCGAGCAAGGGTTCGCGCCTCACGCTTCGGCGACAGGCCGGCGCGATGCAATGCTTCACATACATATATATTGCCGAGACCCGCGATGATCGTCTGATCGAGCAGGGCCGCTTTCAACGGCGCCTTCTTACCGGCGAAGGCCTGCGCCAGGACTGCCCCATTCAGCGCATTACCCAGCGGCTCAATGCCGATTTTCGCAAAGAGCGGATGAACAGAAAGTTCCGCGCGCGGGACGAGGTCCATGAATCCGAAACGGCGCGGGTCATTATAAATGACCGCCCGGCCGTTCGACAGATGGAGGACCACATGGTCATGGGCTTCGATCTTCGAACGCTCATGGTGAAAGGCGCCGGGCGTCTTCTCGTTTCCATCGTCGATGACGCGAAACGAGCCGCTCATTCCCAGATGCATGATCAGCACGTCGCCATTGTCGAGGTCGGCCAGAAGATATTTGGCGCGCCTGCCCATGGCCACGATCGTTCTCCCCGCCAGCCGCCCGGCAAACCGGGGTGGAAAGGGAAAGCGCAAATTCGGGCGGCGCTGCTCAACCGAGACGATGGCGGCGCCGGCCATAACCGGTTCCAGACCCCGGCGAACAGTTTCCACTTCAGGCAATTCAGGCATGGATATTCATCACGATCAAAATTCCGATCCAAACTACATAGCCATCTTGCATGCTGCGCGCTATTATCCGTTTCTCAGGAGTAGAATTATGGCAGGTTCGCAGCAGATGTCCCCAGAGATCGACAGGAACGGCAGCGACGATACGGCCGATTTCGGCTTCCGGCGCGTACCGCTGGGCTCGAAGCAGGCGATGGTCGATGACGTGTTCGAAAAAGTCGCCAGCCGCTACGATCTCATGAACGATCTCATGTCTGTCGGCGTTCACCGGATGTGGAAGGATATCCTGGCGGCGCGCACCGGCGTTTCGAAGAGCCGACCGTTCCGGCATATCGATGTTGCCGGGGGCAGTGGCGACGTCGCCTTCCGGATTGCCGATGTCGGCGGGCCGAAGACAGATATCAGTGTTGTCGATATCAATCCGGACATGCTGAATGTCGGACGGCAGCGCGCCGCAAAGCGCAAGATCGCGGGACGGATCGCCTTCACCGTCGCCAATGCAGAGGAATTGCCCTTCGACGACAATACGTTCGATGCCTATACGATCGCTTTTGGCATACGCAACGTTCCTCGGCGCGACAAGGCGCTTCGCGAGGCCTACCGGGTTTTGAAACGGGGCGGCAGGTTCCTCTGCCTTGAATTTTCCGAGGTGAACGTTCCACTGTTCGACGATTTCTACCGGGCCTATTCCTTCACCGTCATTCCGGCAGTCGGCAAGGTGGTGACCGGCGACGGCCAGCCATATCGCTATCTGGTGGAATCCATCGCCAAATTCCCGGATGCGGAAAGTTTCCGAGACGAGGTCTCAGCGGCTGGCTTCCGGCGGTCAGGATTTACGCGCCTCAGCGGCGGAATTGTCGCCATCCACTCGGGCTGGAAACTGTAGGACCTGATCGGGTGTTCAAAACCTTCGGACATATTGTCAGGCTCGCGCGCGCCGGCTGGGTACTCGCAAGGGAGGGCGTGTTTGCGGGCGTCGATCCTGCGGCGTTGCCGCCTGTGGCGAAACTGCCGCTGGCCCTGGCCAATCTCATCGCCCGCAAGCACAGGGGTGGGGAGCAACCGGATATCTCGCGCGCCATCGGCAAGCTGGGACCCTCCTATGTGAAACTGGGTCAATTTCTCGCCACAAGACCAGATGTCGTCGGCGTGGCGGCGGCGCGCGGGCTGGAGAGTCTGCAGGATCGGATGCAGCCATTCGATCGCGGACTTGCGGTCAAAACCGTCGAGGCGGCTTTCGGCAAAAAGATCGATGAACTGTTTATCGGATTCGGACCGCCTATTGCTGCGGCGTCCATCGCTCAGGTTCACAAGGCCCGCGTTTCCACGCCGGATGGTGAGCGGCAAGTTGCGGTCAAGGTATTGCGTCCCGGCATAGAAAGACGATTCTGGCGCGATATCCGGGACATGTATTTCGCCGCCCGCTTTGCAGAGTCCCGGTCTGCCGAAGCGCGACGTCTGCATCTGGTGGAGGTCGTCAAAACGCTCGAGCGCTCGGTAACGATGGAGATGGATTTTCGTCTGGAGGCTGCAGCCGCATCGGAATTTGCCGAGAATGTTGCCGATGATCCGGACTTCCGGATCCCGGACGTGGATTGGGACCGGACCGCACGCGAAGTCCTCACCACCAGCTGGATCGACGGAATACCGCTCTCGGACGTGAAAGCCATCCGGGCAGCCGGTCACAATCTTGAAGAACTGGGCGCCAATATCATTCAATCCTTCCTGCGGCACGCCTTGCGGGACGGGCTGTTTCATGCCGACATGCACCAGGGCAACCTGTTCGTGGACAAGGACGGCATACTGGTCGCAGTGGATTTCGGTATCATGGGCCGACTCGGCCTTCGCGAGAGGCGGTTTCTGGCCGAAATTCTGTACGGCTTCATAACGCGCAATTACCGGCGGGTCGCGGAAGTGCATTTCGAGGCCGGATATGTACCCCGCATCCACCAGATCGATGATTTCGCCCAGGCAGTTCGGGCCATTGGCGAGCCGATCCATTCGCGAACCGCCGACCAGATTTCAATGGCGAGCCTGCTGACGCTGTTATTTGAGATAACCGCGCTTTTCGACATGGAAACGCGTACCGAACTGGTGATGCTGCAAAAAACCATGGTTGTTGTCGAAGGGGTTGGCCGTTCGCTTGATCCGAAGCTGAATGTCTGGGCGGCATCCGAGCCGGTCGTCGGCGACTGGATCCGCGACAAGCTTGGTCCACGGGGTATAGTTGAGGATACGGGACGGGGACTGGCGGTCATCGGTAATCTTGCACGGCAAATGCCGGACCTGCTTGAGCGGGCGCAATTGATCGCCGATGATTTCCAGGCGCAGGTGCGCAGACCGGCGCCAGCCGCGCCGCCGGTCGCCGGTGCCTCGCGCTGGACGACAGCGGCGCTCTGGATCATCGCGGGATTGCTGGCGATCCTCGTGTTTGGACGATAGCTGGAGGGATGCGGCACATCCGCCGAAGTCTGGAATCAGAAATGGCAAGCAAACCAGAAAAGCCAAAAACCAGAATTCATGCCGGCAAGACAGTGTTGCTGGTGATCAGTGGCGGCATCGCTGCATACAAGGCGCTTGAACTGATTCGCCTTTTGCGGCGATCGGGCATTGCCGTCACCGGCGTTCTCACCGGGGCTGCGCAACAATTCGTTAAGCCGCTGTCGGTAGCAGGCCTGTCCGGCTCGAAAGTTTACGCGGACCTCTTTTCCCTGACCGATGAAGCGGAGATGGGACATATCGAACTGTCCCGCAGCGCCTACCTTGTAGCAGTTGTTCCGGCCAGCGCCGATCTGCTGGCGAAGATGGCTCATGGTCTGGCTGACGATCTCGCTTCCACGTTACTGTTGGCTACCGACAAGAAAATTCTCGCTGCCCCGGCCATGAACCTGCGCATGTGGCTGCACCCCGCAACCCGGCGTAATGTGCAGCAGCTTGAGAAGGATGGCGTGCATATCATCGGCCCGGACAACGGCGAGATGGCCTGCGGCGAATTCGGCCCCGGTCGCATGGCCGAACCGGCGCAGATCCACGCGAGAATTCTGTCATTGCTGGAGACCGAAACACAGATTCCACTGCCAGATGGGTTGACCGGATCGGAACCCCGACCCTTGGCGGGTACCCATGTTCTCATCACGTCCGGTCCTACCCATGAGCCGATCGATCCGGTTCGCTACATTGCGAACCGCTCCTCCGGCAGGCAGGGCCATGCCATCGCCGCGGCGGCGGCGAAGGCCGGAGCCCGCGTCACGCTCGTTTCAGGACCGGTATCGATACCCTATCCAAAGGGCGTTGAAGTGGTCGAGACAGAAACGGCCCGGGACATGTTGAGCGCAGTCGAAGCGGCGCTGCCGGCGGATATATTCGTCGCGGCGGCCGCGGTCGCAGATTGGCGGGTCGCTGATACGCAAAACGGCAAGATCAAGAAGGCGGCAGGGACTGTACCCGCGCTGGATCTCGTCGAGAATCCGGATATCCTGCATATCATTGCCAACCGTAAATCGAAGCGCCCGGAGACTGTGGTGGGCTTCGCTGCGGAAACATCCGACTTGCTCAAGAACGCGAAAACAAAGCTGCAACGCAAGGGATGCGATCTGATCGTCGCCAATGACGTCAGCCCGCAGGCCGGCGTCATGGGCGGGGCAAAGAACACCGTGCATCTGGTTTCGAAAAAGGGCGTGGAATCCTGGCCCACCCT